>JABFST010000334.1 GCA_013140465.1 Methylococcaceae bacterium | reverse complement strand
GGCGAGGGTTGAGCGGCCTTTTACGGCATCCAAAAAACCGTCGCCAGAGCGGTAACGCAGGCTTTCGACGTCTATGTCATGGCCTTTGGCGGCGCGTATCCAACCTTTTTGCGACAAGATTACCGTTAACGGTTCGTTGCTGATGAGGGCTGTGGTGTCTAAGGCTTGTGCAGCTACCCGCGCAACTATCGGCGAACGGCGGTCGTCGCCATATTGTTCGGCATCGCGTTCCAATTCTTTACGGATCAAACGGTTTAGCAAAAGTTTGGAGCCTAAGGTTTTTTCTAGCGCGGCGCGTTCTTTTTCCAGCGCGTCTTGTTCGCCACGGATTTTAAATTCTTCAAGCTTAGCCAAATGCCGTAGCTTTAATTCCAATATCGCTTCGGCTTGACTGTCGGTCAGGCCAAAACGTGCCATCAGCACGGGTTTGGGGTAGTCTTCGCTACGGATGATGGCAATCACTTCGTCGATATTTAAATACGCTATCAACAAGCCATCGAGGATATGCAAACGCGCCAACACTTTATCCAAACGGTGCTGCAAACGGCGGCGCACGGTTTCGGTACGAAACACCAGCCATTCGGTCAGTATTTCCCGCAAGCCTTTCACTTGCGGCCTACCGTCCATCCCGATCATATTCATATTAACGCGGTAGCTTTTTTCCAAATCCGTTAAGGTAAATAAATGCGACATCACGGCATCGGCATCAATACGTTTGGATTTGGGGATAATCAGCAAGCGGGTGGGGTTTTCGTGGTCGGATTCATCGCGCAAGTCTTCCAGCATCGGCAGTTTTTTGGCAAGCATCAGGGCGGCAATCTGTTCCATCAGCTTGGCGCCTGACACTTGGTGCGGCAACGCGGTGATGACGATAGTGCCGTCTTCTTGCTCATAAATCGCACGCATTTTGATGGAGCCACCGCCGTTTTGGTAGATTTTTTGGATGTCTTCGGCGGGCGTGATGATCTCGGCTGCGGTGGGATAGTCGGGGCCTTTGACGTGCTTGAACAAGTCTTCTAGGGTGCTGTCGGGTTCATCCAACAACTGGATGCACGCCGCCGCCACTTCGCGCAGATTATGCGGCGGGATGTCGGTTGCCATGCCTACGGCGATGCCCATCGTGCCGTTAAGCAAAATATTGGGCAAGCGTGCGGGCAGCAGCAGCGGTTCTTTGAGGGTGGCATCAAAATTGTCAGCCCATGCCACCGTGCCTTGGCCTAGCTCGCTGAGCAAGGTATTGGCATAGCCAGTCAGCCGCGATTCGGTATAACGCATCGCGGCGAAGGATTTGGGGTCATCCGGTGAACCCCAGTTGCCTTGCCCGTCCACTAAGGGATAGCGGTAAGAAAAATCCTGCGCCATCAACACCATCGCTTCATAACAGGCAGAATCGCCGTGCGGATGGTATTTGCCCAAAACATCGCCGACCGTGCGTGCCGATTTTTTGTATTTGGCTAAGGCATTTAGCCCTAACTCGGACATGGCATAAACGATGCGCCGTTGCACGGGCTTAAGGCCATCGGCGATGTGCGGCAGGGCGCGGTCTAGGATGACGTACATGGAGTAATCCAAGTACGCTTTTTCGGCAAAGTCTTTTAAAGCCAGTTGTTCAAAATTATCAGAAACGCCCACTTAAAACTCATCCTCATCCAAATCTACGGTTAATGCCCGGCTTTTTTCCAAGCTTTCTTGACGCATTTTTCGGCGCATTTCAGCCGCAGCGTAGTGTTTTTTATCGGCATCGGTGTTTAGTTGTAAGCGCGGCACTTCAAAGGATTTGCCGTTTTCGTCGATAGCCACCATCGTAAAATAGCAGGATGTGGTATGGCGTTTTTCGTGGGTGCGCAAATGTTCAGCCACTACTTTTACGCCCACTTCCATAGACGAGCGCCCAACATGGTTGACCTGGGCGTAAAACGTCACCAATTCGCCGACATTCACTTGTTGTTTAAAGAACACTTGGTCTAAGGCGGCGGTGACTACATAGTTTTTGCAATACTTGGCGGCGCAGGCATACGCCACTTGATCCAGCAGTTTTAATAAAGAACCGCCGTGTACGTTACCCGAAAAATTGGCCATATCGGGGGTCATCAGCACGGTCATCGTGAGGGATTTTTCTTGTTTAGTCATGGGTTTGGATTGCTCAGGGAGATGCTTTGCCTAGCAAGCTTAGGGCTGTTGGTTGCTATTAGCGGAATAGGCCGCAGCACAGGTTGTTTTGCGGCTTGGGTTGTGTGCCGCCAATTATAACGTCTATTGCCTACGCCACGTTATTTAACGGGTTTTTTTAACGTGTTTCTGGGCTTATAAGTTTGGTGGCTTGGTATTAATCCACTCGCGGGCTACACAAATTCGGGTATGCTTAAATCGATGTTTAGGCTAATAAAACGCCGTCATCACCCCCTTTTTTTTCATCTCGCCATGCTAGGTTTTCTTGCGACAACCCATGCTACAAACGCACTGTAGACGTTTAGGGTTTTAGACGTAGCCGAGTGGGGCAAGCAAATCTTTATAAAAACATAAGCTTGTGCAGATACCTTGTCACTTCTCATTAGCGGTAAGGTAAAAACCTCGCAGGTCTATCGCCATTGTCTACAATTAATGAGAAGTTACGCAACCTTAGCCCAATTTAGGAGAATATTTATGACCACACAAAATCAAGGTTGGATTTTTACCGACACGAACCAAATTGACTGGCAACAAGCCCAAGACAAATCCTTGTTTAAGCTTATAGGGGCTGTCGATGGCTTGGCTTTTTCTATTGTTGATGTGCCAGCGGGGCATCGGGGTGTTCCCCACCATCATACCCATGCGGAATTTGTGTATGTGTTGGAAGGTTCGGTTCGCGCCAATGGCGTGCTGCTGGAAGCCGGACACGGTTATGCGGCACAAACGGGGACGGACCATACTGAATTTGTCTCCGAACTGGGCTGCAAGTTTATTTCGGTGTTTAAGATAGGTCAGCCGCCTTTAAAGTAATGTAACGTGGGTTGTTCCCATTAGAGCGTGCGGTAAAGCTAAAATCTGGGTAACTATTCAGCATCCGGGGCACAACAGCCGTTCGCTGAGCACAACAGCCGTTCGCTGAGCGGAGTCGAAGCGAACAAACCGGCTTCGACTCCGCTCAGCCTACGGTAAAGACTCCGCTCAGCCTACGGTAAATTTGACTTATTAGAAGTCGCTCTGAATAGTTACAAATCTGGATGATTATCCTTAAGCATTGCACAACAAACGCGCCAAAGCAGCCACGGTTTCGGCTTTGGGGCGGTCTTGATAAACCCCGGACATAGGGGTGTTTGGCTGCATACCACGGACAAACAAATAGCGCACGCCTCCGACATGGGTGTCGTAGTCGTAATCGGGTAGGCGTTGTTGCAGATAAACGTGCAGCACGACGGTGTATAGCCAATATTGCAGCCCGTAATTATGTTCGCGCATGGCATGGGTTAAGGTGTCGGGCTGGTAATCGGGCAAGCTGTTGGTTTTGTAGTCCATCACATAATAGCGGCCTTGGTATGCGCAGATTAAGTCGATAAAGCCTGTGAGGTAGCCGGACAAGGCTTTGCTGTCCAAGGCTTGGTAACTGGGGCTGTCTTGTAAGAGGGCGTTGATGTGTTTCGCGTCTATCGCACGCATCGCTAAATAAAACGGCATTTCTTTAAGGCAGTGCTGGTCGGGCAGGTGCTGTAAACAAAACTGCGGGTCATCGGCTGACAGCGGGGTGGTGACTGCATGTTGCAAAAGCGTGTCGATAAGTATGGGTTGCGGCAGTTTTAAGCCATAGCGTTGGCAGGCTTGGTCGCGTTGTGCGCTAATATCTTTGCCTAGTGCCAGTTCGGCAAAGCTGTTGTTTTCTAATAATTCATGCACGACATTACCCGTCCCTGCGCCTTTGGGCAGTTCGTCTGCATGGGTGGGTGCGCTAGCCACGGTTTGTTCACGCGCTTTGTCGTTGGGCAATTCGGGGGTGTCGCGTAGGCTTAGGGCCGACAAGGCGGTGTAGCTGCTCATTTGCCAGCTGGTGTATAAAGACCGTTGGCGCGGGCGTGACTGCAAGTGCGCAGCGGCTATTTGTTGTTGTGCCAAAATAGGGTGCTGGTCATTTTCCAAATTGAGCAAGCGGTAGGCAAATGCGCTAGGCTGTTGGCTAGCCAAGGTTTGTAGGCGTAGTTGTTGGGCGTTAAAGAAGGCATCAGCAAAGTCCAGCAACCAGGCCAGTGCCGAGTTGTTGGCGTGGTTTTCGCTACGCACGTCGGCCCAGGCCACATAACAGCGGTATTTGGCGCGCGTTACCGCGACATAGGCAATGCGCAGGTCTTCTGCCAGTTCTTCGTTTAGCGCGAGGGCGCGATGTTGTTCAAACTCAGGGCTGCCCAAATCGACGATTAAACGTCCATCGACATGGCATTTGAGCATTTCCTGTTCGTTGCGCAGCCGTTCACTGCGATGCCAGAGGGTAGGGCAAAACACGACGGCATATTCCAGTCCTTTAGAGCGGTGCAAGGTGACTATTTTGACGGCATCGTCGTCGCTTTCCAGCCGCAGTTGTTGGTCTTCGGCGGGGCTGGCTTGATGAATCGCTGTGTGTAGCCAGGCTATAGTCTTGTGTATGCCCAAATGCCCGTCTATGGCAGCGAGTTGTACAAGTTCGACCAACTGGTGCAAATTGGTCAATTGCCGTTCCGCCAAGACCTGTTGTGCGAGCGTGGGCTGGATGTTTTCTTCGGCCCATACGCGCTGCATCATCGCCATCAGGCCGTTTTTTTGCCAAGTCAGATGGTAATCGGCAAAACGGGCCAACCAGACATCGAGGGCCGCTTCGTTGTTATTGAGCTGGTACAGGCTAGGGCCATCAAACCCAAACCACGGCAAGGCCAAGGCTTGTTTGAGTAGGCCAAGGTCGGCTGCTTGGGCGATGGCTTGTAACAGGGTGAATAAGTGTAGGGCTTCTGGGGTCGCGAATACCGATTCGGTGTTGTTCAATACTGCGGGTACGCCTAGGCTACGCAAGGCAGTTTGGTATTGGCGGGCTTGGGCGTTGGTGCGCACTAAAATGGCGATGTCTTGGGCGCGTAAGGCTTGGTTTTGGGGTTGTAGACGGGCATCTTGGCTTAATAAAACGACAATTTCGTCCGCGACGGCTAGGCATATCTGTTCGGCAGCTTTTCCGGCAGTCCAATAGCCGCTTTTGCTGTCGCTTTCGGGTAGCTGCCAGAGCTGCATAGGGGCAGGGGTGTGGCCTTGCTGCACTAATTCGCCATTGTCTGCGGTTTTGGCGGCTTGCAAGGGGTAAAACTGCAAATCTTCCAGTAAAAATGCGTGTTCGCGTGCAAACAGGGTGTTGACGGCAGAGACCAGCTGTGGGTGTGAACGCCAATTTTTGCCTAGGGTAAAGTGATGTTCCGCCTGTTTTTGTGCCTGTAAGTAAGAATAAATGTCTGCGCCCCTAAATTGGTAGATGGCTTGTTTGGGGTCGCCAATCAGGTACAGGCTGTGCGTAGGCTCGGCAAACAACGAAGCGAATATAAACCACTGGCTGTCATCGGTGTCTTGAAATTCGTCGATTAAGGCCGCACCAAAGCGTTGTTGTAGCTGGGCCTTTAACAAGCCTTCTTGGTCTTGGTGCAAGGCGGCGGACAAGCGGCTGATGAGTTGGTCGAATGACATCGCGTTGAGTTTTTGCAGCCGTTCTTCCAATGTTATGCGCAGGTTTTCTACCAGCGTTACCCGAAATACGACCCCGAGCTGCCGGAAAGACTGGGCCAAATCATCGAATATGCTAGTGTCTATCGGCAATGAGGCTAAGTAATCGGCTTTGCGTTGGGCACTGCTTTGGGTTTTGTTGGCCCTGAATTTGTTGCCGTTTAGGCCGTCACTGATGCCCGCGTAGCTTAACAAAGCCAAAGTGTCGGGTTCTGGCGGTGCTAGCTGGTCGCCTGACAGCCATTGTTGCAAGGCTTGGTAATGCAGCTCAAAGGTGTCGGTGTAACTGGCTTTAAACAGTTGTCCGGCAAACTGCTCCCGCACTGTTGTTGCCAGGTTTGGCAACTGGATTTTGGCTTGAGCGCACAAGTTTTGCAGCTGTTGCAAGGCTGCATCCAAGCTCGTGGCTGTGGGGCAAATGCACACCGCGTCGGCAATAAAGCCGACACTGTTCAGCAGTTGTTCGGGGGTTTTGTAAGTGGCGGTCAATACCGCGACTTCCCATGCGGGGCGCGGGTAAATCTGGCGGCGCCAAAAATCGTCCACACAGGCCAGTTTGATCGCGGTCAGGTCGCTAAGCATATCGGCATCAAACAGCTGTCCGCTTTCCAGCGCATGTTCGCGTAATACCCGTTGGCAAAAGCCATGTATGGTTTCTATGCCGGCTTGGTCGATGTCCAACAAGGCCAAGGCCACGCGTTGTTTGGCCTGTTCGTGGGGTAAGTCTAGGGTTTGTAGCCACGCGCTGATAGTGCCGTCTGGGTCGGCATCTTGCCCCGCCAACACTTTTTTGGCGGTCGCCAAACGGTCGCGCACGCGTTCTTTTAGCTCTTGGGTCGCGGCTTTAGTGAACGTGACGACTAAAATGTGGTCTATGGGCAGCCCTAGTTCAACCACAAAACGCAACACCAGCATCGCAATCGCATAGGTTTTGCCTGTACCTGCACTGGCTTCTATTAAATGAGTGCCTGTTTGCAGCGGCGTGTGTACGGGATCAAAATAATGCTTGGACATCAATAGGCTCTGGCGGGTAGGGGGCATACAGCTTGGTCTAAAAAGGCTTTCTTACGCTTAATGAAAGGCTGCGGTAAAGCAAATAATGACAGAAATTTTCTGATACACTAAAACCTTGCTTAAAAAACAGCTAAACTATTAGCCTTAAACCATTCTAATAAAGACACTCGCGCAATGGTAGTGCAATCACGCGAGCCACGCCCTCAAGGCCATTACACAGCCCACTTTAACCACACTAAGGTACGCTAATGAAAACCAAACTATCGACCGCACAGCACTCCTTTAACGCGCTTTTAATCGGGCTGCTTGCCGCTAGCCCTGTGATGGCCGCCAACTTCGACACCTTAGGCCAGCAGACAGACGGTTTTAGCTCTTTGCAACAAGCCGCGCCGCCAACTGAATCGGGTGTTTCGCATCCGCCATCGGTGTTGGAATCTTTTCAACAAGCCGAACAAGACAATAAAAGATCAAATTACTTGGCAATACTCAATTTGGTCAAAAAAAATAAGTTAGATGAAGCCCAAACCAAATTGACCGGCATTTTAAAAAACTTCCCTAACGAATCGGAATATTACAATCTACAAGCCTTATTGCACACGCTAAAAAAAGATTTGCCTGCCGCCCAGCAAAGTTATGAAAAAGCCATTAAGTTGAACAGCAAAAATATTTTGGGTCATTTGGGCTTGGCAAAATTCGCGTTAGATGAGGGTCAAATTGACAAGGCAAAAGAATATGCCAATCGTGCTCTCGAAATTAACGATAAGTCGGTGAGTGTTTATCTGGTGCTGGCGGATATTGCTTTTAAGCAAAAAGACAATGCCGAAATTGAAAAAGTGTTGTTGACCGCCAAAGAAAAAGTACAGGGCAATCTGACGTCTGAGATTGAGGTGATTAAAAACTTAGGAAAACTTTATAACGGACAGAAACAACCGGAAAAAATCTTATCCTTGATGGAAGATCTGGACAAGCGTTATCCCAATGATACGACTGTGCTGAATTTGCTGGCCCAAGCGCAAGTGATTAATAAGCAAAACCCAGCTGCCGAGCAATCCCTGAAAAAAATCGTTGATTTGGATAAAAAAGATATTACAAATCGGTTATTTTTGGCTAAATTGCTGATGGAACAAGCCGACAAAGAAAAAGAAGTCATGACATTGCTTGATGAGGCGGCGGCATTAAATAATGATAACCCCGAAGCCTTAGTCATAAAAACGGCGTATTTGATTAAACTGAAACGTAGTGCCGATGCCTTGGCTTTGGCGGCTAAAATAGACCAACAGTTTCCCAAATTAATTTTTGGCAAATTATTAAAAGGTGATGTGTATTTGGCTGATAAACAAGTTGATAAGGCGATTGAGTATTACCAACAAGTTTACAAAGCCCAGCCCAATGACCGTATTTTGTTTATCTTGACTGATTTGCTGGCTAGCCAAAAGAAAGAGGCCGAAGCCATGAAGCTATTGGAATCGGCCTTGTCTAAAGACAAGAAAAGCTTAGCGATCAATTTTAAGCTGGCGTCAATTTATCAACAAAAAAATGATAATAAACGCGCAGAAGAATATTATCAGGCGATGCTTGCGGTTCAGCCCGAAAATGTGTTGGCCTTAAATAACTTGGCGTTTTTATATGCGCAAAAAAATGACCCTAGGGCTTTGGAAATGGCTAAAAAAGCCGCTGAAAAAGCACCCGAAGCGGCTGCTATTTTAGATACTTACGGTTATATTCTGGTTAAGCAAAACCAAGCCAAAGAAGGTTTGGACGTGCTGGTAAAAGCGGCTAGCTTAGCCCCGCAAGCAAATGACATTCAATTTCATTTAGCTGAAGCTTATGTGGCTAACGATGATGCTAAAAAAGCCATTGAAATATTAGAAGCGCTAGGCAAAGTTGCACAAGAATTTGCCGAGAAGAAAGCTGCGGCGGATTTGTTGGTCAAGCTAAAAGCGCAATAAAACCTTCGCTTGGGCGGGTGTGTCCAATGGGCAGATACAGGCAAAAACCAAAAATCGGTGCACTCCGCACAGCGTCGTCGGTTTTAGCCCAGAATGCATTGGACACACGTCCCAGCTTATCGGCGGGTATGTCAATAAATTTTACAGGCTTGTAGTGGTCATTAATTGGCAATGAATGCGGTTAAGGGCTAGCTTTGCCTTCCGCTATCACGAGGAAAAAATGACCACGCACTCCAACCCCAAAATACTTTTTATTTCCGAATCCGTTACTTTGGCGCATTTTGCGCGTCCTTTTGAACTAAGCAACAGCTTAGCCCAAGACCAATACGACATCCATTTTGCCTGTGCTGGGCATTATCAAGCATTTTTGCAGGGTTCTAAGCATACGCTGCACACCCTCGAATCAATTGCGCCTGAGCAGTTTAAACAAGCCCTTGCCAACGGCGACCCTCTGTATGATTACGCGACTCTAAAAAGCTATGTTGAAGCCGATTTGGCCTTAATTGCTCAAGTTAAGCCCGATCTGATTGTCGGGGACTTTCGCATTTCCTTGGCTATCAGCGCCAAATTGGCAAAAGTGCCTTATGCGACTATCAGCAATGCCTATTGGAGCCCTTATGCCACACCGCAGTATCCTGCCCCGTGTTTGCCGTTGACGCGGTGGTTGGGCGTGCGTGTGGGTAGTTGGCTGTTTGCCAAGGTTGCGCCATTGGCGTTTAAGGTGCATGCCCTCGCCATGCGCAAGCTGCGCCGTCATTATGGCTTGCCCAAAATACCCCTAGACTTAAGGCGGGTTTATACCGAGGCCGATTACACCTTGTATGCCGACATACCGTCTTTATTTCCGCTCAACAACCCGCCCGACACACATTTTTTCATAGGCCCCATACTCTGGTCGCCGCCTATCAAAGAACCGGACTGGTGGGCTACCTTGCCTACCGACCGTCCTATCGTTTATGTGTCTATGGGCAGTTCCGGCACGCAATCGGCCTTGCAAACAGTCGTGGACACCTTGGCTACAGAACATCTGACCTTGCTAGTTGCCAGTGCAGGGGCAACACTTAACTTACCGCCAGTGTCGAATATTTTTACAAGTGCTTATTTGGATGGCAATGCCGCCGCGCAGCGTGCTGATGTGGTGATTTGTAATGGTGGCAGCCTGACCTGCCAACAAGCGTTTGCTTATGGCAAGCCTGTGTTAGGCATTGCCGCTAATATGGATCAATTCCTTAATATGCTGGGTGTTACGGCGGCTCATGCAGGGGTGGTGCTACGCGCGGATAACCTGACTGCAACAGGCTTGCTTAGTGCTTACCGCGCCCTTTTAAGCAACGTAACCTTGGCACACAGCGTTAAGGCATTACAGCAAGAGACTGCGGCGTGCGTAAATCAACACCGTTTTCCTCAGTTTGTTGCCAATTTACTAAGTGCTTAAAATAAAACTGTCGGTTTTTTTTACAAATGTATACGAGCATTGGGCTAAGACATAAACAAGTCAACTTGGTTTTTTTTATAGGTAACTGAAATTTATATAAAATTTAATATTTTTATAGATTTGGTATGGTTGGTGCTATATAATTAAACGTGTTAACACAATTTTTTTTTTGGAGATATTTTATGATTAATAAAAAACTGATAGGCGCGGCTTTTGCCCTGTCATTGGGCTTTACTGGGGCCGCCCACGCGTTTAGCGTTGATACTGGATTTGGCACTATCAATAATGTTGGCGGCTTTGATTGGGCTCCTGGCAGTGCATTAGGTGTCGGTTCATTACCATTACCTCTTGTGACATCTGGTAATGAGACTCACTTTACAGTTTATAGCCAAGCGTCATTGTCGTCTTATTTGGATACTGGCAATGGCACCATTAGTGATAGTAACTTAG
>JABFST010000040.1 GCA_013140465.1 Methylococcaceae bacterium | reverse complement strand
CAACAGCCGTTCGCTGAGCGGAGTCGAAGCGAACAAACCGGCTTCGACTCCGCTCAGCCTACGGTAAAGACTCCGCTCAGCCTACGGTAAATTTGACTTATTAGAAGTCGCTCTGAATAGTTACAAAAATTTAAGTTATTGATCGTTGATTGCGGATACGGCAACGGCTAATGCCGTTGCGTTGATGCCGCCATTCTTGTGGGGATGGATGAAGCGGGGCTTATTTGGAGTTTTTGGCTTTAGACGGCGGGGCAAGTTGGCTAGGGATGGCATCAAAGCCCAAAATCGCGCCTAATTCAATCATCGCTTTTTGGTAAACTTTGCGCTTAAAGTAGACGACATCATTAAGCGGTTCCCAATAATCCACCCAACGCCAGCTGTCAAATTCGGGTTTGGCGCAATGGTCAAAGCGCACGCTGGAATCTTGGGTCAGCAATCGCAACATATACCAAATTTGCTTTTGGCCTATACACAAAGGCATGGAGTTTTTGCGTATATAGCGTTCCGGCAATTGGTAGCGTAGCCAATAGCGCGTGCGTCCCAGCACTTGCACATGTTCTTGTTGCAGTCCGGTTTCCTCCCACAATTCTCGATACATCGCTGTTTCAGGGTCTTCGTCGTCATTAATTCCGCCTTGCGGAAATTGCCAAGCATTTACGCCCATCCGTTTTGCCCAAAACACGCGACCCTCGTCATTGCAAAGGATGATCCCGACATTGGGCCGGTATCCTTTAGAGTCTATCATGTTAAAACCTGTGTGTTTGCCCGCTACCCAACTAAAACCTTACGGATCAGTAAAATTACAAGAATAGGTGGGGTTGTTTATAATAGCTGCATTGTTCCATAAATAGCCACCAGATGCCAGCGTGCATACCCTTTTAATTAGCGCAGACAGGTTTACCGTGAGTTTAGCCATTTTTGATTTAGATAACACCCTGATAGCCGATGATAGTGATTACTTGTGGGGCCAGTTTTTGGTTGACCAAGGCATAGTGGACAAGGCGCAGTATGAAGCCAGCAACGCCCAATTTTATGAGGATTACCGCAACGGCACTTTGGATATGGCGGCGTTTTTGCGCTTTGCGCTAAAACCGTTGGCAGACAACGATCCAACCCAACTGCTGCAATGGCGGGCGCAATTTATCCAAGACATCATCACCCCTATTATGTTGCAGCCCGCGCAGCAATTGGTGGACATCCATAAGGCGCGTGGCGACACTTTAATAGTCATTACCGCAACTAACCGCTTTATTACCGAACCCATTGTCCAGCTGTACGGAATAGAGCATTTGCTGGCAACAGCCCCAGAAATGCACCAAGGCCGTTATACGGGCGATTTTGTCGGGATTCCCTGTTTTCAGGCCGGCAAAGTCACCTTGCTGGACCAATGGCTGGCTTCTGCCAACGAAAGCTTAGAGGACAGTTGGTTTTACAGCGATTCGCACAATGATTTGCCGCTGCTTAAATTGGTGGATCATCCGGTTGCAGTTGATCCCGACGCAACGCTCGCGGCGGTGGCCGAACAAGCCCAATGGCCTATTATCAGTCTACGGCAACAAACCTGTCCTACCCAGCATTTGGGCTGATACCAACCGATAAGCTCCCATTAACGGCAGTATAAAGACCTGCGAGGTTTATAAAACCTAGCAGGTCTAGCGCTTTGCCTACAACTCATGGATAGCGACTAGCAGCCGCAGTCCTGCCGCTGGTTAAGTTCACCCTTTGCCATGTTAATCCTGTATAATCCGCGCACCTTTTGCCAGACCGCACACCTTTCACTTGATAGCCCATTCTTCTAAAGTTTCAGTCATTGCCCCTGCCAGATTACACATGGGGTTTATCGATCTGAGCGCTTCCTTAGACCGCCATTTTGGCAGTATCGGCGTCGCACTCAACGAACATGCGACGCGCATTTCGCTGAGCTATGCCGAGCAACGCACGATTATCGGGCCAGGCGCACGCCGCGCCGAGAAATGCTTGGCGGAATTATGCAAGGTGTTTAAGGTGTCCGACCAAGTTGCGATTACGATTGATGCCGCCATACCCGAGCATGTGGGCTTAGGTTCGGGTACGCAAATGTCCTTGGCGATAGGTTCGGCCTTAAACGCTTATTATGGCTTAGGGCTGAGCGTGCGTGATATTGCGGCGGTGTTGGAGCGCGGTTTGCGTTCCGGCATAGGCATAGGCGTGTTTGAACAAGGCGGCTTGGTTGTCGATGGCGGACGGGGCGCAAAAACCATCACCCCGCCAGTGTTGGTGCATTTGGACATTCCTGCAAGCTGGCGTTTTATTTTAGTGTTTGACGGACGCGGGCAAGGTTTGCACGGACAACAAGAAATCCAAGCCTTTAAGGCGTTGCCGCCATTCCCCAAGCAAGAAGCCGAACGCTTGTGCTATATGCTGCTGATGCAAGGTTTACCCGCTGTTGCCGAACACGATTTGCCCCGTTTTGGCGAAGTGATTAGCCAATTGCAACGCACAGTGGGTGAGCATTTTGCCGCCGCCCAAGGCGGTGTGTTTACCAGCCCCGAAGTGGCTAAAGCGATGCACTGGCTAGAACAACAAGGTGCAGTCGCAATCGGGCAAACCTCATGGGGGCCGACGGGCTTTTGTGCGGTAGACGGCGCCGAGTTTGCTGAGGCGCTAACCCAACAAGCACGCAGCCATTTTGCCCAGTTTGCAAACTTAAGTTTTGTCGCCGCCAGTGCCCGAAACAGTGGGGGGGATGTGTTTGTTGAGTAGGCAAGCACCTAAATAAAAACCCGATACCTGACCTTACCCAGTTTATCCCGACATGAACCAGCCCCCACGCAGCCCAGATTATTTTACCGATGTCAGCAATTTGCTGGCTAAGCATAAGCTGGTGGAAGGTTTGGTGCGGCGGCAAGACATGCCCCATCATGATTTGGTGGAAACTTTGGTGCAGAAACAAAACCGCACCGAATTGCAAAAACATCTCGACCAATTGCCAACCTTGGTGCTAGCCAACGTACTCGATGCCTTGTCGGCTGACGACCGTCTGATAGTTTGGAACTTAGTGCGCGAAGACCGTAAAGAAGACATACGCCGCGATATGTCAGAAGCCGGGCGATTATCTTTGGGTTTGGAAGCCAAACCGAGGGTGCGCAGTATGGTGATGCGCGTGTTTGATCTTTACGAAGGCAAGCTGCGGCAAATCACCATTGAATCGAAAACCGATTTGCAGCACTACACACCGATTTGGATTGATTTGGTGATGCCGGAAGAAGAACAGCTGGCGTGGGCAAATGATGTTTTTGACGTGGAATTGCCTAACCCTAACGAACTGACCGACTTGGAAACCAGTGCGCGTTTTTATGTCGAAGAAAACGGTCAAGTGCATTTGCATTCGGATTTTTTGTTGGATCGTAAGGACGAATCACGCAACGTGGCAGTGGCGTTTGTATTAAACAAAGGCATGTTGTTTTCGGTGCGCAACCGCGAGTTGCCGGTGTTTAGGCTGCAACGGTCGCGGGCAAAAGCCGAATCCGGCTATGTCAGCGAAGCCAAGGACGTGTTGTTGGATTTATATGCCGCCGAGGTGGAGTATTCCGCCAATGCCTTGGAAGACGTGTATGCGGAATTGGAAAATGTCGGGCGGCAAGTGTTCCGTTCGCACATGACTGATGACGAAGCGGCAAAAATGTTGGCGGCAATCGCCGAAGAAGAAGATTTGAACGGGCGTATCCGCCGGAATGTGCTGGATACCCGCCGCGCCTTGTCGTTCTTGATGCGCGGGCGGTTTTTATCGGAAACCCAGCACGCCGATGTCCGCGAAATTTTACGCGACATCGAATCGCTGGACGGGCATACGGCGTTTTTGTTCAACAAAATTAACTTTCAAATGGATGCTATCGTTGGTTTGATTAACGTCAACCAAAACAAAGACATCAAACGCCTGACCATCATCAGCGTGATTTTTATGCCGCTGAATTTATTGGCGGGCATGGGCGGTATGTCCGAATTTACGATGATGACCCAAAGCTTGCCTTGGCCTTGGGCTTATGGGCTGTTTGCGCTAGGTTTGTTGAGCATAGGCTGGCTGACGTACCTCGGTTTGCATGTGTTTGAACGCCGTAAGCAAAAGCCAGATGCCGCCGTGCGCAGAAAATGAGAAGCCGCTGCTGCTGGTGATCGCCCACTCAGGGCGTATGCTGGCAGTGGCGGCACGCAAGGCGGGTTTTCGGGTGTTGGTGATTGATGTTTATGCCGACCTGGACACCTGTGCTGCTGCTGTCGCCGTGACGCGTGTTAGCAGTTTGGTGGTCGCCGATATACAGCCCGCCGTGGACGGTTTTATTGCCCAATACGGCGTAGGGCAAGTGGTATATGGCAGTGGCTTTGAATATCATCCTGAAAGCTTGGTGTATTTGGCGCGGCATTTGACCATTATTGGCAATCAACCCGCCACCTTTGCGCGGTTGTTGGATAAGCCCGATTTTTTTGCAGCATTGGGTCGTTTGGCAATCGCCCACCTTGAAACCCGCTTTGTTGCACCTGAAACGCACGGCGATTGGTTGGTCAAGCCGCTGCACGGGCAGGGCGGTGTGGGCGTTTGCCGCTATCATGCAGGAATGCAGACGCAAGGCGTGTATTGGCAACACTACCGCACTGGGCAACTGCATTCGGTGTTGTTTTTGGCGGCTGCGGGACAAGCACATATCATTGGTTTTAATCGGCAATGGTCGATGGCTGTCGGGCAGCAAGCTTTTATGTTTGCGGGTATTTGTAATGCCAGTGGTTTGGCGGATGTCCACCAGCACACTGTGCTGGCATGGCTAGAGCAGTTAGTCGCCGAGTTTGGCCTGGTCGGCATCAACAGTATGGATTTTATCGTCGATGACCAGCAACTCTGGCTGTTAGAAATCAACCCGCGCCCGTCTGCGAGTATGCAGCTGTATGATGCCAATTTATGGGTGCGGCATTGCTCGGCGGTTCAAGGCGAATTGCGGGCATGTCCTCCTGCGCCTGGCGTTTCGGCTATGCAGATTGTTTATGCCCCGAAAGATCTAACGATACCCGCGCATTTTGTTTGGCCTGATGGTTGCCAGGACTTGCCCACCGCAGGTACCCAATGCCTGGCGGGGCAGCCACTATGCAGTATTATGGCGCACGGCCCGCAAGCTCGCGGGGTTTATAACGCGCTCCTTACAACCCAACGGCAACTTCTGCGCAGATTGCTTAAAGATGCGCCGTCGCCTATACCCTTAACTTAACTACAGGATTACTCATGGAACATTTTGCCAGTGTCAATCATTTAACCCAACCCTTAGTCAACCAGCTTATTAGCCAAGCCGACAAACTGCGTGTTGCGGTTAGCACCTTAGAAAACGGCAGCACGCTGATCGATGCGGGCATTAACGTACCCGGCGGTTTAGAAGCCGGACGCATCATTGCTGAAATTTGTTTGGGCGGCATGGGGACTGTCACCCTGGGCCACAGTACTTACACCGAAAATTGGCCGCTGACCGTCAATGTCTACACCAGCAACCCCGTGTTGGGCTGTTTGGGCAGCCAATATGCGGGCTGGAGTTTGGCGCATGAAAAATACTATGCCCTAGGTTCAGGCCCGGCGCGGGCGTT
This sequence comes from Methylococcaceae bacterium, assembly GCA_013140465.1. Taxonomy (GTDB): domain Bacteria; phylum Pseudomonadota; class Gammaproteobacteria; order Methylococcales; family Methylomonadaceae; genus Methylobacter_C. The sequence goes on along the minus strand of JABFST010000040.1, from coordinate 4,958 downwards.
GGCAACCAAGCTAAAAGACGGCAAGCAAGAGCCTGTCGAAGAATTGTATAAAGAACTGGCTTATCGCGATAACGCCGATAGCACGGTGTTGGTGATAGAAAACGACGCTTTGCCACCATTGGCCTTAGTCGAAAAAGTAGCGGCGGCTTGCCAAGTTGACCCCTCCAAACTCACTATTATTGTCACCCCCACCAGCAGTTTGGCGGGCGGTGTGCAAGTTGTGGCGCGGGTGTTGGAAGTGGCGATGCACAAAGCCCATGCGCTGCATTTTCCGTTGGAAAACATCATCGACGGCAGTGGCAGTGCGCCTGTGTGTCCGCCACACCCGAAATTTGTCAAAGCGATGGGACGCACTAATGATGCGATTTTATTTGCCGGGCAAGTGCATTTGTTTGTGAAGGGTAGCGACGAGGCCGCCGAACAACTGGCGCTGGCATTGCCTAGCTCGACGTCTAAAGATTATGGCAAACCGTTTGCCGACATTTTTAAACAATACGAATACGATTTTTTCAAGATAGATGCGATGTTGTTTAGCCCCGCCAGCGTGATTGTTACCGCTGTTGACTCTGGCAAAAGCTTTAGGGCTGGGCGTTTGGACAATGCTTTGTTGGATTTGTCTTTTGGTTCTTAAGCACTGCACAACCCTGCCACGCCCAAGGATGTTCTAGTGCAAGGCCGTATAGCAATTTTTACCGATGATCCCGGTTGGCATGGCAAGCAACTGCGCACGGCGTTTGCCCAGCAAGGTTATGACAGCAGTTATGTATCGCTGACCGAATGCCGCATTCGGCTTGCCGACGGGCAGCTACCGTTGCTGCTGCCGGGTTTTGACGATGCCTTGCCCGATGCCGCGTTTGTGCGCGGTGTGCCGGGCGGGTCATTAGAAGAAGTGGTGTTGTATTTGGATATATTGCACGCGCTGGATGCGCTGGGCATCCCCGTTTACAACCAAGGCCGTGCCATAGAACGCAGTGTTGATAAGGGCATGACCAGTTTTTTGCTGCACCATGCAGGCTTGCCGACACCGCCCACTTGGGTGTTGCGTGATCGTGATGAAGCCTTGGCAATCGCCGAACAGGAATTGGCGGCAGGGTCTATGCTGATTAGCAAGCCCTTGTTCGGTTCGCAAGGCGAGGGCATCCGCCGTTTGGAAAAAATGACCGATTTGCTGTGGTTGACCAGCAGCCACGGCGTGTATTACTTGCAACGTTTTGTGCATTGTCACGGCGTAGGCTATTCCGACCACCGTGTGTTTGTGGTCAATGGCAAAGCCGTCGCCGCCATGCGCAGGCGCGGCAAGTTTTGGCTGAACAATGTCGCACGCGGCGCGAGTTGCGAGCGCATTGCCCTCGATGCCGGGCTGGCTGATTTGGCAGTCAAGGCCACGCTAGCGTTGGCGATGGATTATGCGGGTGTCGATATTATCCAAGCCCAAGACGGCAGCTACACCGTGATTGAAGTCAACAGCATCCCGGCTTGGAAAGGCTTGGAAAGCGTGTGTGATATACACGTTGCCGAAGTGCTGGCGCACGATTTAATCAGCCGTTATCTACAAAAACCATGATGACACCCGAACACCTGAGCCAACTCTACCAACAGGCTTGCGAAGTCGAACTGCAAGCCTTCAAGCCCGGCAATGTCAGCGTTTATGCCGAGGGTCATGACATGACCGTGGCGGACTTTAGGATTAGCGCCCAACACAGTGCCGCCGCCTTATGCAAGCCTGAGTATAGCTTAGGCGAAAAAATCTATTACGCCGTCAAGGCCACCCGCGAAGCCGTGGGTTGCAACACCAACTTAGGCATATTGCTGCTGTGCGCACCGTTGGTACAAGCGGCGGGTTTGGCGTTAGCGCAAACTTCTTTGCGTGAAGCCTTACAGCAAGTGTTAAACCACACCACCCAAGACGATGCCGATTGGGTGTTTAAGGCCATCACGCTGGCAGCCCCTGGCGGGTTAGGGCGTGCCGAAGCGCAGGATGTCGCCGAAAAGCCCACCGTCAACTTACAAGAAGCGATGTGTTTAGCCAGTGGCAAAGACCGAATAGCCCTACAATATATCAGTGATTATCGAGATATTTTTGATTTTTCCCTATTGATCTATTACAATACCATGAGTAAATGGGGCAATCAGGAATGGGCGGCGGTAGCAGTTTTCAGCCACTTTTTTAGCCAATTCCCCGATAGCCACATCGAAAGAAAATACGGCGACCGCTACACTACCCAGGTTGCTGAGATGATGTCCCAGTTGTCCGATGCTTTGGCAAAAGCAGACAACCCTACACACTTGCTGCCGTTACTTTATAGTACCGATAAGTTGCTAAAAGATAAGGGCATCAATCCTGGCACCATGGCAGATTTGACGGTCGCAACTGTATTTACCGTATTTTTAGAAGATGCGCTTAACTGTCTTCGTAATAAAAATCTCCCGATTGTGTAATGGGGAGTCAACAGAAACTCGATTAGCTCGAATTCTTTTTTTAAAATTTTTCTTCATAGGGGAAAACAAGCATGGCAAAAATTAATAAATTGTGCGTTGGTGAATCTTTAGTCGGCGAAGGCAACGAAATTGCACACATCGACTTGTTGATTGGACCAAGAGGTTCAGCCGCTGAGTCTGCGTTTGCAAATGCGTTGACCAACAACAAAGACGGTTTCTCTACTTTATTGGCTGTAGTTGCACCTAACCTGATGGTTAAACCAGCAACTATCCTGTTCAACAAAGTCACCATCAAAGGTTCAAAACAAGCTGTCCAAATGTTTGGCCCAGCTCAACGCGCTGTTGCTATGGCAGTTGCTGATTGTGTTGAAGACGGCACTATCCCAGCTGACGAAGCTGATGATTTGTTTGTTTCTGTCGGTGTATTCATTCACTGGCAAGCTGAAGACGATGCGTTGATTGAAAAATTCAACTACGCAGCGACTAAAGAAGCTCTGAAACGCGCTGTTGCTGGCTCACCAACTGCTGCTGAAGTAGTTGCTGGCAAAAAAGAAGCAAAACATCCGTTCGCAGTAAACAACGAAGAATAAGTTTTTTGGTGCGGCTAGCCGCACTAACTGGCTTGATAAAATACCTCGGCTTGCCGGGGTATTTTTTTGCCTGATGGTTTGGTGGGATGGGTTTATTAGCTGGCTTTCAGTCTATGTGCGATAGCGAACCGATACAGCTGGCGTTTTTGGATACAGTAGCAACAAGGTTTTCAACTTGCCCTTGCGTATACCAATGCAGACACACAAGAAAACTTTATTTGCAATCCCACCCATCTGGAGAAAACCATGAACCACTTCAATCGATTGTTCGTAGCCTCTGCCGTCGCACTGACCTTACTTGCCGCGACTGGCTGCGCGTCATCGCCAAACCACGAAGGCACCGGCGAATATATTGATGACAGCTTAGTCACTAGCAAAGTCAAAGCTGCCTTTTTGGATGACCCCACCTTAAGTTCAGGTGAAATCAATGTCGAAACCTTTAAAGGTGTCGTGCAGTTGAGCGGCTTTGTCAATTCCAAAGCCGACATCAACAAAGCCGTCACCGTCGCGCGTAGCGTTAGCGGTGTCAGTTCCGTCAAAAACGACATGCGTCTTAAATAAAGGACATAACAATGAACATGACCGATAAAGCCAGCCAATACGCCCATGAAGCGGGTGACAAAATCGCCGATGCAGGCCATCAAGCCGCCCACGCACTCGGTGGTGCTGGCGACCAAATTATGGATGCCGAACAACGCCTAGTAAAAAACTGTAGCGGCTATGTCCGGGACCAACCCCTCGTGTCTTTAGGCATAGCCGTAGCGGCAGGATTTTTATTAAGCCGCTTGTTAAGCCAAAACAGCCATTAAGCCCAGATGGCTGCCGCCAACGACGATGCGAATGCCAACCAAGATGTATTGGTACTAGCCCAACAAGTCTGGCAGTCCGTACACGGCTTAGCGTATGCCCAGTTACAGCTCGCCGCCTTAGAAACGCAGCGGGCCGGCTTGAGCCTGATAGCAATGTTGGTGGCTTCAGTATTTGCGATCCTAATGCTGTTAGGTGCGTATTTGGGCTTACAAGCCGCCTTCGTGCTTACGCTGGTAGAACAGGGACTACCCGCCAGCAAAGTGATGTTACTCTTAGTTGCCGCCAATTTGCTGGCAGTGCTGTTATGCTGCCGGATTGTGCGCCATTACAGCCGCTACCTGCGGTTTCCCGCCCTGCTGGGCCAACGCCCAGCCCACCAGAAGACCACACCATGACCGCGTATTTTTGGCAAGCACGCAACCCGTCCTTGAACGCCCAAATTGAAACCGCACTAGCGGCTATCACCCATCACCAACACCAGCTCACGTCGCGCAGCCGGCATCTAGCCGACACAGCACAACAACAGCTGACCCACCCCGCCACGCTTTTATGCGCACTGAGCATCGGGTTTATCGGCGGCGAACTGCGGTATTGCAAAACCACGTCCGCCGCCCATAAACACGCTACGCCCAACCAGCGGACACCCTTAACAATCGCCTTACAACTTATCACCACCGCTTATACTTTCTATACCGCCTTACCCATCACTTGGTTGCGCCAACTCCACCGCTATACACCGCCGCGTTCAACCGTTATTGCAGATGCTGCCGGACGGCGTAAAGATTATTCTCGCTAATCCCCAAAAACACAGCTAGGTCATAAGTCTGCATGAAAACGGCATAGTGGCCCCCAAAATCCGGACAATAGTTTAAGCTATGCCCAATCATAAAAAAGGGGTCAAACAATGGCTGAAAAAAAACGAAAAATATTCACTGGCGCAGAAAAGGCCAAAGTGGCCTTGGCGGCGGTCAAGGGTGACAAGACCATTACATATGACCTCCAACTGCTGAAATTGCTGGATGAAGAATACACGCGGCATCCGTTTTATGGCAGCCGGCGCATGACCCAATACCTGCGTGGCTTGGGGCATGCGGTCAACCGCAAAAGGGTAAGGCGGCT
>JABFST010000205.1 GCA_013140465.1 Methylococcaceae bacterium | reverse complement strand
GGTCAACACCATTGGACATTTGGCAGAAGCGGCGTTTCACCACCCTGACCTGAGCGTGTCTTATGCGTTTGTCGTGGTCAAGCTGATGAACCATGCCGCCAAAGGCATCACCGACAAAGATTTTGAATTGGCGGCAAAAATTGAATCGGTGCTGATGTGGCAACCCGCCAAAGAAGGCGGGGCATTAACAGGCATACCCGACGACCCACGGTTTAAGTACATCAAGTACGATTAACCCTCTCAGATGAACCCCTGCAATCAATGGGTTATTCCTGTTTGATTCCCCCTCTCCCAACCCTCTCCCGCTGGAGAGGGCTAAGTCCTGTAGCGGTATGCCGGAACCCCTGTTTTCACTGGCGTTCAAACAACCTTATTCCGGTGAACTCATGCAATCAATGGGTTATTCCTGTTTGATTCCCCTCTCCCAACCCTCTCCCGCTGGAGAGGGCTTAGCGCGGTATACCGGAAACGCCTGTTTTCACTGGCGTTCAAACCGTCTTATTCCTGCCTACGGGGCTAAGCCTGTGCTATCACCCCACCGCATCCAGGCTATAAATCAAGCGTCCCGCCTGTAGGGTATGCGTTACCCGACCTGTCAGCTGCTGTCCCCAAAACGGGGTGTTTATGCCTAAACTGCGCCAGTTGTCGGCATTGACGTACCAGCTCAGGGTCGGATCAAACACACAAACATCGGCTGGATAGCCTACGGTGAAAGCACCGCTGGCGATATGCAAGACCCGCGCAGGATTAGCCGTTAGTGCGGCTATGCCTTGGTTGAGCGACAGCGTGCCTAGATCCACTAATTTCAGCATCAGCGGCAATAAGGTTTCTAAGGAGGATATGCCCGCTTCGGTTTCTGGAAATGCCCCCAGTTTGGCATCCAAATCATGGGGTTGGTGGTCGGAGCAAATGCTGTTCAGCGTGCCGTTCGCCAAGCCTAGGCGCAGATAATTCTTGTCGGTTTCGGTGCGCAACGGCGGCAACACATGATAAGCACTATCAAACGGGACTATATCGTTTTGGGTTAAATGCAGCTGATGGATGGCGACATCGGCACTGACTTTCAGGCCATATTTTTTGGCTTGGTGGATTTTAATCACCGAGCGTTTGCAGCTTAATTGTCCAAAATGCACGCGGCATCCCGTCAGTTCCACCAATTCCAAACATTGCGCCAAGGCGATGGTTTCGGCCTCTTGCGGGATACTGGGCAAGCCGTAACGGGTGGCAAACGCACCTTCATGGGCGCAGCCGTTATTGCCTAGCCAGTAATCGTTGGGCCTAAACATCATCAACAGATTATGGCTGGCGGCGTATTCCATCGCCCGCCGTAAAATCAGCAAATTCCTGACCGGCTGGTTAGCGTTGCCGACGGCAATACAGCCCGCTTGTTTTAAGGCCAACATCGCGCTCAGTTCTGTGCCTTCCAGTTTTTGGGTCAGTGCGGCTATCGGATAGATTTGCGGATAATCGGCTTTTTCCGCCAATTCCCTAATCAACTCGGCAACGGCGGGTGTGTCGATCACAGGGCTGGTGTCGGGGTGTAAGCACATAGTCGTCACCCCGGCACTGGCGGCAGCGCGGGTTTCGCTTTTAAACGTAGCTTTGCGGCTGTGCCCGGGTTCGCGTAAGCGCGTGCTTAAGTCGATAAAACCCGGGCAAACCATGCGCCCACGCGCGTCTATAACGGTGTCAGGGCTAAAGCCATCGGGCTGTGCGCCTAGTGCCAAAATTTTGCCGTCGGCTATGCACAAGTCGGCAATGCCATCAAATTGGTTGGCGGGATCAATAATCCGGCCTTGTTCAATCAGTAGTTTGCTCATGCTGCCGCCCCTTGTTTTTGCATCGCCATTGCCATAATGGCCATACGGATGGCGATGCCGTTGCTGACTTGTTTTAGGATGACCGATTGCTTGCCATCGGCGACTTTTGAGTCAATTTCCACACCCCGGTTAATCGGCCCGGGGTGCATGACAATGGCATCGGGCTTGGCGATTTTGAGCTTGTCTTCGGTCAGGCCAAAGCATTTGAAATATTCGCTTTCACTAGGCAACAAGGCCGAGGTCATGCGTTCTTTTTGCAGGCGCAGCATGATGATGACATCGATGTCTTTTAAGCCCAGGCGCAAGTCGTTATAAACCGTCACCCCCAAACTTTCGACATGTGCGGGCAGCAAGGTTTTAGGGGCAATCACCCGTACTTGCGCCACGCCCAAGGTGTTGAGGGCCTGAATTTGCGAACGCGCCACGCGCGAATGCAGAATGTCGCCAATAATCGCGACGCGTAAGGGTGCAAAATCGCGCTTGATTTGGCGGATTGTGAACATATCCAGCATCGCTTGGGTGGGATGGGCATGTTGCCCGTCACCTGCATTAATCACGCTGATATGGGGCGCGGTCTGTTGGGCGATAAAATGCGCAGCACCGCTGATGGCATGGCGCACCACAAACATATCGACAAACATGGCTTCAAGGTTGCGGATGGTATCCAACAAGCTTTCGCCTTTAGACGTGGATGAGGTGGAGATGCTCATGCTCAACACATCGGCGGACAACCGCTTCGCCGCCAATTCAAAGGTTGTGCGGGTGCGCGTGCTGTTTTCAAAAAACAGGTTGACGATGGTTTTGCCACGCAATAACGGCACTTTCTTGATTTGTTGGTCGTTCATGCCGATAAACGATTCGGCAACATCGAGTATTTCGGTGAGCAAGGCTTTATCCAAGCCTTCGATACTTAAAAAATGTTTAAGCTTGCCTTCGGCATTGAGTTGTAGGTTTGGGCTCATGCTTAGTCCGCCGCCTCTAAGGTTTGCAGTTCGATAGCCAAAGGTTCTGGGCCGGTCAGTTTGATGCGTTGCTTGGCGTTAAGGGTGATGCTGGCACCCACACAATCGGGGCTGATCGGGATTTGCTTGCCGTCGCGTTCAATCAACACGGCTAGCAGCACTTGCCGGGGGCGACCGTAATCGAATATTTCATTTAGCGCGGCGCGGATAGTGCGCCCGGTATAAAACACATCATCGACTAAGAT
>JABFST010000256.1 GCA_013140465.1 Methylococcaceae bacterium | reverse complement strand
TTCCGGCATGGATACCGGAAAACAGTGCCACGGACGGTCACTTCTATAAGCTGTAAGTGCTTGATTTAGCATTGCCGTCATAGTGAACATTCACATCCGTGTGACTGGATTCATGCAGGGCTATCCTGCCCTGCACCCTAACAGGTTAATGCAAATCCACTCCCAGCGGATTTGTCTGGCATCCATGCGAGTATGACGGTGCTTTTATAACTTGCTTAAACTTGTGTAGATACTTATGCTTGAAAAGGAGGGGGACTGAATGTTTACGACCAGAACAATAACAACACCGTGTACCCTTTACCATAACCCTTAGGAGATACCATGCCCACTTTCACTTCTTACCTTAAACGCAGCCTGACTGTGATGCTTTTGCTAGGCAGCTGTGCAGTCGCCCCGTATACACTTGCCGAAACCCCAGAATCCGACCCGCACCAAGCCCATCACGCCCAAGAAAGCATGGATTGGCCGGGTGTTTATTATGGCTTTTTGCCTTGCGCCGATTGCAAAGGCATCAAAACCATGTTGGCCCTAAACAAAAACAACACTTATTTGTTAATCAGCCAATATGTCGGCAAATCTGAACGGGAAATTGTCGAAAAAGGCCGCTTTGCCCCAGGCGAAAAAGCTGATACTTTGGTTTTGACTCCCCGCAATGGCGCAGAACCACGCCATTATTCGGTAGGTGTAGACACGCTGGTGCAATTGGACAATAACGGCAACCACATCATCAATGCCGTCTCCGACCGCTACACCTTGCGCAAAAACGAAATGGCGCAACAAGCCCCGCAATCCTCATCACACCACTAGGCACTAAAGCTGCCGAAAGCGTCTTCGCTCTCAGCCTATAGGCCGGAATAAGGCAGTTTGCACGCAAGTGAAAACTGCTATTTCCGGCACACCGCTGTTGCATTCCTTTCCGGTTCACAACCGAGGTAAGAATCGCTGCACGCGCTGTAAGCTAAGTGCGCAAGCATCTGGGTGGCGGTTGGTAATCCATCCCAATGCGGTCTTATTAGCGGATATTTAGCTAGCAGCTGCGTGCAATACGATTGCACTTCGGCGTTGATTGCGCCAAGGCCCATCATTACTCCGCTCCTAAGTTGTTTGTTTAATTCGGCTGATGCGGGATTTTACGCAATTTGCCCACGTCATAGCCTAAATCGGCAACGGTTTTTGTGAGTTCTTGGTATCGGCTGTCATTTATGAAAGGCGTGCGGGCCATAATCCAGACATAATCCCGGGCATTTCTGGCAACAATAGTGCTGGAGTAGTCCTTATCAAGATAGGCAATGATATATTCAGCCTTGATAGGCCAGATGAATTGCATACCCCAGACAGCGTTCCCTGTGTTGTCAACGACAAAACCATGCGGGTTATATTGCTTTTTGGGGCCATCAAAGCCGCCTTTGCGAAACACGAATGTGGTTTTAATGCTGCCGTCTTTTTCAAGTTGGTAGGATTCAATGGCGTTGTATGCCTCTGTTTCAATCATTGTTGGAATGCACGCAATCACATACCAGTCGCCCATGAACTGATTCAAATCAACATGCGCTACCGGTTTGATCGCTGATGGGTTTTGGCTGGCACAAGCACTGATAAGCGCGGCGCATAGGCCGACTAATAACTTAGGCATTTTATTTTTCAAGGTAAGACTCCGGTCTGACTTGCTTGGGGTTAAGGGGAAATCCGTTTTGCTGGGTAGCCCTTGCTTGTTGCTGGATATAATCCCGTTGGCGGTTAGCGTTGGCAACGGCGGTAATGCGGCGGTTGGCGAAATGCGCCGCTATCCATAAGGTTAAAAATCCCCAGCCACAGCCCAGTTCAAATATGTGCTGGCCATCACGCAATTCGGTGCTCATCTTATTGGCTTACTTTGGCTATTGATTTATTTTAATCTGTCGCTGTCAAGTCCTAGGCCACCACGGAATAAACTTGCTGGTCGTGGTCTGGTACAAACGGTAATCCTCGCCGCGACTGCGCAACGCCTGTTGCTCGGTAAACGGAATGCCCGTAAACCAGTTTAAAAAACAAAACATTAATACAGGTGCGAGCCATAGCCAGTATTGATAGTCACCGCCCCAGCCCATTAGCGGATAAGCAAACCAGTGCAGCCATTCAAAAAAATAATTGGGATGTCTGGAATAACGCCACCAGCCCTGGCGGCAGCTTAAACCCTTATATTCGGGCTTATTCCTAAACTCAGCCAATTGCCGATCAGCGGTGGTTTCGCCGTACAATGCCAGAGCCGCAAGTAGCAAGGCAGCGACAACAGCAATGGGTTGTGCTTGGGTGGTTTGCGCAACCGCCCAGAATGGCAACGATAATAGCCAGATAAAACCAGCCTGTAGTAAGAAGAACAGGAAAAAACCCAGATTGACATGATCTTTCATGGCCTTGCGCATGGCATGATAGCGACCGTCTTCGGTTTCACTTAATACGCGCTGCTGCAAATAGCGACCCAAACGCCAATACCAGCTAAACGTCAGTACGCCCAAACTCAGTTTTAAAAACAAGGGTGCAGTGCCAGTTAAGGCATACCAAGGGCCTGCGGACATCATGCCGTAAGCCCAGATGACATCAACTATACCTGCATTAGTGTTGTTCTTTTGCCAGATCCAGGCCAATAACATGGCGATAATACTAACAATGGCAACGACAGTCAGACTAGACATCGGCTTGCTCCTCTTGTTTATGTCGATTGAAATAACCCGCCAGCCACAATAATAACGGTAATGCCAGTGACCAGCTCAGTCCCAAACCTACTAACCACAGCCCCGATTCGCTAACAAGAGTGACCGCCCCTAATCGCTCCGCTGCAAGATATGATAAGGGACTACTGATGCCACCCAACACGGCGGCGAGTAGTAAGCGCGATTGTAACCACGCCAGAGAATGGTTGAGTGTTAATGCGAAACCCGCCCATAAAATCAGTATCCATAAAGGCGCTAGCTCAGATGAATCCCAGCCCGATGTAAATTTAAGCCAGCCGATCTTTACCCAAGTCGTGTCGAGTATTAGCCCAATTAACACCG
>JABFST010000480.1 GCA_013140465.1 Methylococcaceae bacterium | reverse complement strand
AAATGCGCCAAGGCCCAACCCGTTTGTTTGGCTTCTTGGGTATGCTGTACGGTTTCTAGGCTGTCGGTGTCGGCAATAAAGCTTAAGGCACGCCAAATATCGCCGTCGGCATCTTCAAAATAAGCCTTGCCTAGGCGCGTGCTTAAGGCGGTGGGAATTTCCAGCTTGAGGATGTCCGCCGATTTTTGTTGGAGATGTTGGTTTAACACGCGCAGATTATCCATAATCAGCATCGGTTGCGGAAACACGACGCGGTTAATGCGCTGCAAAACCAAGGCCGAGTGCGCTGATGTCACTAAAAACGTGTCGTTAATCAGGCCGTTGCCTAAAGGTGCAAGCGCCGTTACCGTGTCGGTAAACTGTAAGGCAATGTCAGTCAGCTTAGTCATGGTGCAAGGCGTTAAGTTGTTGGGTCAATACGCTTAAGGCTTTACCCCGGTGGCTTAAGGCATTTTTATCAGCCGGGGCTAATTGTGCCGAGGTGCAGTGCTGGGCCTCTAGCCAAAATACCGGATCATAGCCAAAACCATAGTCACCGATAGCGTGGTTTAAGATCCGCCCTTCCCAAAACCCTTGCGCAATCAACGGACAGGGGTCATCGGCATGGGCCATATACACCATCACACACACAAAACGCGCCGTGCGCAGGTGTTCAGGTACGTCCTGCATCGCGTGCAGCAGTTTTTGCACATTGTCGCCATCGCTAGCACCTACCCCCGCATAACGCGCCGAAATAACCCCGGGCGCACCGTGCAAGGCATCCACGATCAGCCCCGAATCATCGGCAATCGCCGGAAGCTGACAATGCTGCGCCGCATTACGCGCTTTAATGATGGCGTTTTCGACAAAGGTTGTGCCTGTTTCTTCAGGCTCCACCACCTTAAATGCCGATTGCGGGACAATGGCGTAAGCTTGCAACAAGGCTTGGATTTCTTTAATTTTGCCTAGGTTGCCACTGGCTAGGACGATTTGTTGGTTGTTGGAAACTGGCATGGGGCTGTAAGGTTAAAGGTTATAGGACTATCAGCACTGTCCTTCGTTAATCGGCGTGCAGCGGCTTTAGGGGTTGTATTTCTGCTTTCATTGCCGACACGGCAACGTCTAAAGCCGTTGCACTCCTGCTGTGTGGGCTATAAGGGTAGCAGCTCAAGCCGTTATATAGAGTCAGAAACTGATAAGGCTACATTAAACTCCCTCTCCCTCAGGGAGAGGGTGGGGTGAGGGGGATTTAATGTTGCTTTACTTACTGCGTTTTCTATAAATGCTGCTCTAACGCCAGCCGTTGTTTTTCCAACAACAGCTTAATGCCGACACCCGCCAAATCCAGCATGGCATCTAATTCAGATTTCCTAAACGCGTGGCCTTCCGCTGTGCCTTGCACTTCAATAAAAGCGCCTGCGTCGTTCATCACGACATTCATATCCGTTTCAGCATTGCTGTCTTCGGCATAATCCAAATCCAGCACGGGTACGCCATTAAAAATACCCACCGATACCGAGGCCACTTGCCCATGCAGCGGGCTGGCCTTAATCAGTTTGCGGCTGAGCATTTTTTCTATCGCCAACGACAAGGCGACAAATCCGCCCGTAATGGCCGCCGTGCGCGTGCCGCCATCGGCTTGCAAAACATCGCAATCGATAGTGACGGTATGTTCGCCCAATGCTTTTAAATCCACCGCCGCGCGTAACGAACGCCCGATCAGACGTTGAATTTCCAAGGTGCGTCCGCCTTGTTTGCCAAACGAGGCTTCACGGCTCATGCGGCTATGCGTGGAACGCGGCAACATGCCATATTCAGCCGTCACCCAGCCTTCGCCTTTGCCCTTAAGAAAACGCGGTACGGTTTTGTCAACACTGGCGGTACACAGTACGCGGGTATCGCCAAACTCAACCAGCACAGAGCCTTCGGCGTGTTTAGTGTAGCCACAGGTAAAGCTTATGTCTCGAAGTTGGTCGGGGAGTCGTCCGCTAGGTCTCATGGTGTGTCCTGATAAATTGAAAACTGTACAGTATACCTTAACTTGCGCTTAATCCGATGCAACTTAAAGCGTGTGGCAAGGCAGCCGGATTTCAAAAGCCTCTTGTCATCCCTGTCTTTAAGGGGGAGCGCAAATGGTCGATTGTCCAGAAAAAGGGTAAACATTCAGTCCCACTCCTTAAAAAGGAGGGGGATTGAATGTTTACTACGCGCTAAGCCACTGTCAATACTGGCTTGTACCCGCCCGCCCAATTGCTTAAACTGCCGCATTGCCAACGCCACTTAGCCGAACGCCATGCCCAATCCCCGCAAATTGTTTTATTCTTATGCGCATGAAGATGAACACATGCGCGACCAATTGGCTAAACACCTCGCGCTGCTGGCAGAACAAGGCCATATCGAACCGTGGCATGACCGCGAAATAGGCGCGGGGCAAGCATGGGAACAGCGCATACTTGCCGAGCTAGATGCCGCCGATATTATTTTGTTGCTGATTAGCCCGGCATTTTTCGCTTCAAACTTTTGCCACAACATAGAAATGCCGCGTGCCTTAGCAAGGCATAAAGCCCAAACAGCATTAGTGATCCCGATTAAACTGCGTCCTTGTGATACCGACGGAGCCCGTTTTATGCACTTGCAATGCTTGCCCAAAAATTTTCTTGCCGTAACCGAATGGCCTAACACAGATGCCGCTTATGCCGATATTGCCGCCCGCATCCGCGCCATCATCACCAAACACCCCAAACCCCCTACGCCGCCAGCCCAGCTGTTCCATATCCCTTATGACGATGCCCACGGCTTTTATTTTGATCCCAAGCAACACCTGGCCCAATTGCACAGCTTGCTGGGCAGCCATGCGCGGGTTGCCGTGTGCGGTTTGGGCGGTGTCGGCAAAACCCGCTTAGCCAGCCACTACGCCAGCCACCATCGCGCCGATTACAGCGCGGTGTTGTGGCTAAGTGCCTTAAGTGCCGACTTATTTGCACAAGACTATGCCCAACTGGCCCTGCGCTTAGGTGGCGTAGCCGACAAGCACGAGCAACAATGCGCGTATGTCTATCACTGGCTAAGCACACACACGCAGTGGCTGTTGGTTATCGACAACGCCGACGACCCCGCCAGCCTGAATAGCCAACTCTTACAGGGTTATCTACCCCAACCTGCCACAGGCAAAGTACTTATCACTAGCCAATTGCAAACCTACAGTGCCGAACGCTACTTTGCCTGCACCTGTTTAAGCCTACACAGTTTTACCGACCAGCACGGCAGCCAGTATTTACAGCAACAGCTGAAACTTGCCGATGCCGAACTTGCCAGCGCGCGCGCACTCAGCAACGCCTTAGGCGGTTTGCCCTTGGCCTTAGCCCATGCTTGCGCCTACATCCGCGCCACACAATGCGGTTTGGCAGGTTATTTAAGTGCCTACCAACAACACCGCCACGCCTTATTAAACCCCGAAAACCCGCTGTACCGCAGCCCCGACCACGACTTACCCGTGTATGCCACCTTGCAATTGTCACTGGGCCGCTTGCCTGAAACCAGCATCGGTTTATTGCAACACTGCGCCTTGCTGCATTACCCCGACATTCCCGAAGAAGTTCTTTGTGCTGCCTTAAACCTAGACGAATTTGCCCTCAACACCCACTTACAACCCGCGTTGCAATACCATCTCATCCAGCGCGACCCTAGCCAGCACAGCCTGTCTTTGCATCGTTTGGTGCAACAAGTGTTGGTGTGGGCAATGCCAGAAGCTGACCAGCGGGTGCTGATGGAACACTTAGTGGCGGTGCTGGATGGGTTGTTTCCTAAGCCTGGTAAAGTTGAAAACTGGCCTAATTGCGAGCGGCTAACCAACAGCGGTTTGGCCTGTGCGCAGGGCATCAACACCTATAACTTGGCAACCGTAACTGCCGCGCATTTGCTTAACCAATTGGGCTATTATTTAAACGCTAAGGCCTATTACGCGCTAGCCTTGCCGTTGTTCCAGCAAGCCTTGGACATCTACAAATCCGTACTCGGTGACAATCATCCTGATACCGCCACCAGTTTGAACAATTTGGCGGCTTTGTATAAAACCCAAGGCGATTACGCGCAAGCCTTGCCGCTGTACCAGCAAGCTTTGGACATCAGAAAAACCGTACTCGGTGACAAGCATCCTGATACTGCCAGCAGCTTGAACAATTTGGCGGCTTTGTATGAGTCACTAGGCGATTACACGCTAGCCTTGCCGCTGTACCAGCAAGCCTTGGACATCAGAAAAACTGTACTCGGTGACGGACATCCTGATACTGCCAGCAGCTTGAACAATTTGGCGTTGTTGTATAAAGCCCAAGGCGATTACGCGCAAGCCTTGCCGCTGTACCAGCAAGCCTTGGACATCAGAAAAACCATACTCGGCGACAGGCATCCTAATACCGCCAGCAGTTTGAACAATTTGGCGGGTTTGTATAAATCACTAGGCGATTACGCGCAAGCCTTGCCGCTGTACCAGCAAGCTTTGGACATCAAAAAAACCGTACTCGGGGACAGGCATCCTACTACCGCCAGCAGTTTGAACAATTTGGCGGGCTTATATTATGCGCTAGGCGATTACGCGCAAGCCTTGCCGTTGTACCAGCAAGCCTTGGACATCAGAAAAGCCGTACTCGGTGACGGGCATCCTGATACGGCTGGCAGTCTGAATAATTTGGCGTATTTATATGACTCACTAGGCGATTACGCGCAAGCCTTGCCGCTGTACGCACAAGCACTTAAGATCTTCCAGCAGGTGTTAGGCGAGGCGCACCCTACAACAAAAGGAGTGGCGGAAAATTATCGGCTAGCGCAGTTGCAAGCGGCTAAAAAGTAGCCGTTACTGCAAAGGCTATGGCTAAATAGGATGGGAAAACGCAAATAAGGCTGTAGGTCGGGTTAGGTGGAAGCCAACACCCGACACAACAGCACTAGGTTTTACAGCAAGGCTAAAAACACCCCCAAATTGCCGTATACTGTCATTTTGTAATACCGCCAACAGCAGCTCACGGTAGGCTGCTAGGCTCACCTAAGAGGTTTTTAATGACTTTTGCACAGCTCGGTTTAACCGAGGCACTCCTAAACGCCGTCGCCGAACAAGGCTACGCCAATCCCACACCCGTACAAGAACAAGCAATCCCCTTAATTTTGGCCGGGCGCGACCTGTTGGCGGGTGCCCAAACCGGCACAGGCAAGACCGCCAGCTTTACCTTGCCTTTATTGCAACGGCTGGCGGCAAACTATGATCCCCACCAAAAACCCTGTTTAGTCCGCGCCTTAATTTTGGCCCCTACCCGCGAATTGGCAGCGCAAGTGTATGACAGCGTGGTGGCTTATGGAAAGTTTCTGCCGCTACATGTAGAAGCCGTGGTCGGCGGGGCCAGTATTGGTATGCAAACGCGCCAACTTAAGCGCGGCTGCGATATAGTCGTGGCAACGCCCGGGCGTTTGATAGACCATATCCAACAACGCAATATCAGGCTGTCTAATGTCGAAATACTGGTGTTGGACGAGGCCGACAGGATGCTGGACATGGGTTTTATGCCTGATGTGAAGCAAATCATGGCGTTGCTGCCCAAACAGCGGCAATGCCTGTTGTTTTCGGCGACTGTCCCCAATGCCATCAAAACCTTGGCGGCATCGGTGTTAAACAATCCGGCTGAAGTCGCCGTTGCCAAAGCCAATGCCACCGCCGATAACATCAGCGAACTGGTTTATGGCATCCCCCGCGAATATAAGCGCGAACTGCTGTCTTATTTGGTGGGCAGCAATAATTGGCGGCAAGTGCTGGTGTTTGTGCGCACCAAACATGGGGCCGACCGTTTGGAAAAGCAATTGATAGAAGACGGCATCCGTACCGCCGCCCTGCACGGCGACAAAACCCAAGGCGCACGCAACAAAGCCTTGGAGTATTTTAAGGAAGGTAAAGTGCAGGTGTTGGTGGCGACCGATGTCGCTGCGCGGGGTTTGGATATTGATGACTTGCCGCATGTGGTCAATTTTGATTTGCCGCAAGTCCCCGAAGACTATATCCATCGCATAGGCCGCACCGGACGCGCAGGTTCTAGCGGTGCCGCCATTTCCTTGGTATGCCCGGAAGAGGCCTGGCAATTGGTGGAGATTGAAAAGCTGCTGAAACGGCAAATCCCGCGCATCGCCGATACGGGCTACGAGCCAGTATCGCTAAAAGTAATGGATGCGCCAAAAAAGAATGCCCCAAACAAAGTGACAGGCAAAAAAGATTATCGGCATTCTAAAAAAACCACAGCAAAACCTGCAACACGGCCTGGTAAACCGACCGCGGGTAAGCCTAGAAAAAAAAGTAAGTAGTCAGTAGCGCGTAGGGTGCGCAGCGGAATACGGGATGCGAGGGCTTGGCGTTCGCGTATTTCTTTGCTAGCCCTACGGACTACGCAGGGCATAAGTATCTACACACGTCATTAGCCCGTCATTCCGGCATGGATGCCGGAACCCAGTGCCACGGACGGTCGCTACGGTAAGCTGTCAGTGTTTGATTTAGCATTGCCGTGATGTTGAACATTCACATCCGTGTGACTGGATTCGCTATGCGCCCTAACGAGTCTGGCATCCATGCCAGTATGACGGTGCTTTTAATGTAGATTTATCAGCTTAAGACTCCTTAAGTCGGCTGCTGCATAGGTGTATAGGGTTCATCTCCAGCCTTAAAGCACCTCATGCCGGAAGAAAGGTTGTAGCCCTTGCGCGGTGCTAAACCGGCCCACATTGTGGGCATAAAGGCCATAGTGCAATCAGTGCCGCCACAGTAAGCACGCTTAATAACAAATCCCCCCACCTCCCGAACGGCGGCGGTTTACGCCACCGACGCAAAACTGGTTATTTTTAACTTGCATTTATGCAAGCTTAAGCGATAATTTGCGGTCAAGGGAGAACATATAAAAACTTTAAAATTCAATGGAATGCTCACGCTTGGCAGCACAACTGCGCTGTTAAAAGCAAACAAAATATAATCTTTTCGAGGGGGATTATTCTATGGCTAAAAATAAGCATATCACCGAGCCGGACGTGTTTGGCTTTCAGGTGCGTATTGTTCGGCGCGGCAAAGAAAGTAGCCGTTATTTTTCACACAAATTATGGGGTAACAAAAATAAGTCGTTACAAGCCGCCATCACTTGGCGGGACCAAATGTTGGTCGCACTCAAGGGCAGTAAAACCCGTTTTCTTAAACCTCCAAAAAATAAGACCACAACAGGGGTGACGGGCGTTTCCAGAACCATCAAGTATGACCACCGTAAGGATAAGAATTATTTATGTTACACGGTGTTTTGGGTATGCAATGGCAAATCCAGAAATAAGACCTTTCAAGTCGGCAATATAGAAAAAGTATCGGCGGATGACGAGTTGCACGCGTTCCGCACTGCCAAGCTGTTTAGAAGCTGTTATGAGTTTGCTATAGACAATGATATTGAATTTTACGACGACAAATTTGCGGGCTGGAAAAAAGCACGGCTTTATGATGATGAAAATTTAAATGCCGTATAAACAGCTGTAAGAGTTCGACACCGCTCTAGCGTCGTCCGTCTGGCCTTACCTAGAGCGGTGCCTTAATAAGCACACCCGTTAATCCCGTACGCCTAGCTTGGCAATAATGCCGTCCAACTCATCTAAGCTGCTGTAGTTGATGACGACTTTTCCTGCGCCATTGTCTTTGTGGTCTATGCTAACTTTTGCGCCAAATTTGGCGGTCAAATCGCTTTGCAGGCGCAAGGTGTCGTTGTCGATGGTTTTTACTTTTGGGCTTTTGGGTTCGGCATGGCTGTCTTTCACCAAGCGTTCGGCAATCCTTACCGTTAGACCTTCTTTGACTATCTTATGCGCCAAGGCGACTTGTTTAGCGCCGTCTAGCGACAATAAGGCGCGTGCATGGCCCATTTCCAACTGGTTGCCCAGCAACAGTTTTTTTACTTCAGGGTGCAAATCCATCAACCGCAACAAATTGGTCACGGTAGTTCTGGATTTGCCGATGGCTTCGGCTACCAGTTGGTGGGTCATGCCAAATTCATCGAGCAAACGCCGCAAGGCTTCGGCTTCTTCTAAGGGATTCAGGTCTTCGCGCTGGATGTTTTCAATCAAAGCCATCGCCATCGCGGCGCGGTCGTCGATGTCTTTAAGCACAATCGGCACTTCGGTCAGTCCCGCCAATTGCGCGGCACGCCAACGCCGTTCTCCGGCCACGATTTCGTATTTGTCCGGCCCTACCGGGCGCACCACGATAGGCTGGATGATGCCTTGCGCTTTGATGGAATCGGCCAATTCCTGGAGTTTTTCGGGGTTGATGTCGGTGCGCGGCTGATATTTGCCGCGCTGTAAGTATTCGATGGGCAGGGTCAGCAGATGCTGCTGGGGCTTGTCTTCTTTACTGGCAACATCGCCTAATAAGGCATCCAGGCCACGACCTAATCCGCGTTTGTTTGAGGACATATTTGTTGTAAATGCTAGGGGCTATTGATTAAGGGAGGGCGCGGCCTACAAAACGGTGGTTTAGTGTTGTTACGCCGGGTTAGCTTAGGCCGTCCAAACCTGCGCAAGGCAACGGCTAAAGCCGTTGCACGCCGACAAACACACTTAAAGCTTAGCCACCAACGCTTCAAATTCTGCCAATAACTGCTTTAAGTTTTCGGCTTCTTGTAACAACTGTAGGTTTTCTTGTTGCAGGTTTTCAATTAAGGCCGCCAACGCTTCGGCATTATCGTCAGATTCTTCAATAATCACCTGAATTTCCTCCAACCCCGCCAATTGTGCCGCCATCAAGCGGTTTTCACCTTCGATGATGGCAAAATGGGTATCGTCCAGTTTTCTAACGTGGATCGGCTCCACGGTTTCGGCGGCAATAATCGAATAGGCCAATTCTTGCAGTTCTTCGGAGGCCAACGCCTCATCCGGTAAGGCATTGTTTTGTTGTAAGCTGTTAATAGGCACTGTGTGCGTGTGTGGTGTATGCCCGCCAGTGTCCACATCTACCAGCAAAGCTTCAAGCCCCCGACCTAGGCCGCGTTTTTTAAAGGTCATAGTTTTTCTTTTCTTATCATTTCACCCGCAAGGGCAATATAGGCTACCGTGCCGCGCGAGGATTTGTCGTAGCTGAGCGCAGGCAAGCCGTGGCTAGGTGCTTCGGCTAAACGGATGTTTCTGGGGATGCAAGTCCTGAACACTTTGTCGCCAAAATAGCGGATCAGTTGCTCGGAAACGTCTTTGGTCAGGCGGTTGCGGTCGTCATACATGGTGCGCAAAATGCCTTCCAGATGTAACTCAGGATTGACTGAATTTTGGATGTTTTGCAGCGTACTCATCAGCGCGGACAAGCCTTCTAGGGCATAGTATTCGCACTGCATGGGGATCAGCAAACTGTTTGCCGCCACCATTGCATTTAAGGTGAGCATGTTTAAGGACGGCGGACAGTCGATTAAGATGTAGTCGTAATCGGCTTTCAGGGTCAGCAAGGCGTCGGCTAAGCGTTGTTCTTTGCGCTCGGCATGGATCAGGTTGACCTCGGCGGCTGTTAAGTCGGCATTACCGGGTATCACCGAAAAGCCAATTTTAGGCAAATGGATGACGGTTTGCGCAGCCGGGATGTCTTCCATCAACAAATCGTAGCTGGAATATTGCACGTCTTGTTTGTCTATGCCGCAGCCCATCGCGGCATTGCCTTGGGGATCGAGATCGACCAATAACACCCTGCGTTTGGCAGCCGCCAGCGATGCCGCCAGATTAACCGTTGTTGTTGTTTTGCCTACGCCGCCTTTTTGGTTGGTCACGGCAATTATTTTTCCCACTTACATACCTCGAATAGTTGAATCATTCTGGCTAAGCCAACATTAATTAGGCGTTGCAGGTCTCGACAAACCTGCAACTTTTACCAAGCAACGTGCGGCGTCTATGCCGGGCACGGTAATCGGGACATGCGTGCAAATCCCTTGCGATAAAGGCTCATCGGGCAGTTGTCCTTTCATTGCCAACAACACGCCGTTGCTGTTTAACAAGTGCGCGGTCATTTCCACTATAGCAGATAACTCGGCAAACGCCCGAGTAATCACCGTGTCAAAGCCTGGCTCGGCGCGGTAGTTTTCCACGCGGTAATGGCAGACTTCGACATTGCGGAGCTTTAGTTCCAATACCGCTTGTTGCACGAACCGGGTTTTTTTGGCGTTGCTGTCCAGCAAGGTAAATTCGTAGTCAGGATAGCAAATCGCCAGCGGTATGCCCGGCAAACCCGCGCCAGTGCCGATGTCGATATGGCGTTGTCCGCTTAAGTGCGGCACTATCGCCAAACTGTCCAGCAAATGCAAACTGACCATCGCGTGTTTATCGCGTATCGCTGTTAAATTATAAGCTTTATTCCATTTTTCAATCAGCGCAATAAAAGCCAATAATTGCTCAATTTGGTGGTCGGCAAGCTCAAGCTGGAGTTCGGACAAACCCGCCAACAACAAGGTTTTACAGTGTTCCATCAGGCGCTTTTCTTTTTTAGGTAAACTAATAACAAGGAGATCGCGGCAGGGGTCATACCCGGGATACGCGAAGCTTGGCCTAAGGTTTCTGGGCGTTGCGCCTTGAGTTTTTGGCTGACTTCATTAGATAGCCCCGGCACGCCGCTATAGTCCAAGCTGTCGGGCAAGCGCAAATG
>JABFST010000465.1 GCA_013140465.1 Methylococcaceae bacterium | reverse complement strand
GTTTCGGACTCGTTTAACACGACGATGTTTTTCGCCAGCATTTCAATTTCGCCAGAGTGCATATTGGCGTTGACCGTACCCGCAGGGCGGTCGCGGACGATGCCTGTGACTTGCAGGACATATTCGCTACGGACATGCTCGGCGATGGCGAAGGTTTCGGCGACATCAGGATCGACCACAATTTGCACTAAACCGGCACGGTCACGCAAATCGATAAAAATAACGCCACCGTGGTCGCGGCGTCTATGCACCCAACCACAAATGGTTACGGTTTGGCCTAGCTGTTGTGTGTTTAATGCTCCGCACTTGTGGGTACGCATAAATTTTCCCTGTGTATAGTGTAAGTAATATGTTAGTAGTGGTGCCGTAATTTCTCATGAGTTATGGGCAATAGCGACAAACCTGCGAGGTTTTATAAACCTCGCAGGTCTTTATCTTGCCACTCATGAGAAGTTACATGGCGCAAAGACAAGCTTTTGCGCCGTAAAGGGTTAATGGTTAATGGCTTTTCGTACAGCCACCTGCCGTACACGCACTCGCCTTGGGCGCACTGCTGTCACCCGCAACATTTTTTTTGCTGCCGCCACCTTTAAAGTCGGTTTCGTACCAGCCTGTGCCTTTTAGGCGAAAACCTGCGGCTGAGATTTTTTTCATCAATTCGGGTTTGTTGCACGCAGGGCAAACGACTAAAGGGTCGGCACCGAGTTTTTGTAAGGCTTCGTGTTCATGTCCACACGATTGGCATTGGTATTCGTAAATTGGCATAGCCTACTCCTAGAACAAATAAATAAAAGACCGTCAGCCACAGGCTGTGGCTGTTATGGCGTTGCGCCTGACCGTGCCTAAGCGGATGCACGATAACGCGGTTAAATTCTGACGATATAAAGCCGAGTGTTAGTATTTCAAGGCACTTACTATAAAATAACCCGTTATTTTACGACTTAAGCCTTAATAATGAAAACTTTAACCATCACCCAACCCGATGATTGGCATATCCATGTCCGTACTGGCGCTATTTTAAAAACCGTGTTGCCGCATACGGCAAGGCAATTTGCGCGTGCGATCATTATGCCCAACCTAAAACCGCCCGTCACCAGCGTCGCAATAGCCTTAGCGTATCGGGACGAAATTTTGGCGGCTGTGCCAAAAGGCATGGATTTTACCCCGCTAATGACCTTGTATTTGACGGCTGCGACCACGGTTGCCGACATCCAAGCCGCCGCCGCGTCGCCACATATCTATGCGTTTAAGTTATATCCCGCCGGAGCAACCACCAATTCGGATGCAGGTGTTGCCGACCTAACAGCCATTTACCCGTTGTTGGCGGAAATGGAAAAACAAGCCCTGCCCTTGCTGATACATGGTGAAGTGACTGATGATGATTGCGATATTTTTGACCGCGAGCGCGTGTTCATCGACCGCCATTTAACAGCGATAGTGGCGCAATTTCCGGCTTTGCGGATCGTGTTGGAACACGTCACCACCGCCGAAGCCGTGCAGTTTGTCAGCGCCGCCCCAAACAACGTTGCCGCCACCATTACCCCGCAGCACTTGTTGTATAACCGCAATGCCATACTGGCTGGGGGCATACGCCCGCATTATTATTGTTTGCCTATACTTAAACGCGAACAGCATCGCTTGGCCTTATTAACCGCCGCCACCAGCGGCAATCCCAAATTCTTTTTAGGCACAGACAGCGCACCGCACCACACGGCTTTAAAAGAAACCGCCTGTGGTTGCGCGGGCTGTTACAGTGCTTACGGCGCGTTGGAGTTATACGCCACGGCATTTGAAAGTGTCGGTGCGTTAGACAAACTGGAAGCGTTTGCCAGTTTTTTTGGGGCGGATTTTTATGGCTTAGCCAGAAATGAGCGTACCGTCACCTTAGAAAAAACCGCGTGGGAGATTCCGTTAAGCTATGGCGATGGTGATTTTCGCATTACGCCGCTTAAGGCAGGGGAACAACTGGCGTGGAAATTATTGGCTTAGGCTAATCGGCAAAAAAATACGGGGAAGCAATCGCCTCCCCGTATCGGCTAGCTGGCCTTAGCAGACCCACTCAGGCACAGCGTGGTTAGATATGCCTACGATTAAATGCCGTTTGGAAAATCGTAGCTGTAATGCTTGCGTAAAGGCTTAACCACTTCCCATTGGCTATCTAAACCTGCATGAAATGCCACCAAATCACCCGCGACGATGCGCACAGGTTCGCCACCCGCAGGGGTCACCAAAATTTCGCCGTCGAGTACGAATGCGCATTCAGTTTCATCAAAATCAATCGGGAATTTAGACACTTCTTTTTCCCAGATAGCCCAGCTGGCAACGCCCAGTTCTTTTAACCGCTCTTCGCTAGGGTTGTGTTCGATAGTAATAGTGCTCATGTTGATCCTAAAAAATTAAGGGAGAAGGGTACTTATTCAGTCCCCCTCCTTTTTAAGGAGGGGTTAGGGGTGGTTTATTGAATAAGTACAGAGAAGGCAAAGATTTTAGCATCCCTGCCCCCATTGCGCCATTGGGCAAAACGCTAGGCCGACAGATAATAGCCGCAGTACGGCTGAAAAGATTCCCTCAGCCATGACTTAACGGTAAAATCGGTCAATTTAACTTTCTACAACGGAGACAACCCAATGGGTAGAGCGTATCAAAACCGTAAAGTGTCTATGGCGAAAACCTCGGATGCCAAAGCCAAGGTGTATAGCAAATATGGTCGGGAAATCTATGTGTGTGCCAAATCAGGCGGTGGCGACCCAGACGGCAACTTAGCCTTGCGCGGCCTGATAGAACGCGCCAAAAAAGACCAAGTGCCTAGCCATGTCATTGAAAAAGCTATCGATAAAGCCAAAGGCGGCTTAGGCGAAGATTTTGCCCCTGCCCGCTACGAAGGCTACGGCCCGGGTGGTTGTAAAGTGATAGTCGATTGTCTTACCGACAACCACAACCGCACGTTTGGCGATGTGCGTCTGTGCTTTACCAAAACCAAATGCAAAATCGGCACACCCGGCACAGTCAGCCATTCCTTTGACCACGTTGCCATTTTTGCTTTTAAAT
>JABFST010000473.1 GCA_013140465.1 Methylococcaceae bacterium | reverse complement strand
GTCGGCAATCAACGCGTCGATTTTTTAATGGCTTACCAGTTTTAGTCACTTGCAATGAACCTACTGCTTAACACCTACTGTTTTATGCCTACACCCGAGGCCAACCCGCCTAAGCCTTTAGTGCTGGCTATCCGCGTGCTGCTCGCCAGTGGCCTGGCAATTGGCGCAGGGCTATCCAATGCGCGTGCCGAATTGCCCGTGCCTGTCAATGGCGGCACGGTCGGGACTACGCCCGTGGATATTGCCACGGTCGGTCTAGCGACAGCTGCGGTAAACGCCAATCGGCTCACTATCGACCAAAAAAGCGACAAAGTGGTCGTCGATTGGAAAAGCTTTAATATCGGTGAAAAAAACAGCGTAGATTTTAAACAACCCTCTAGCTCTGCGGTGGCCCTTAACCGTATCCACGACCTCAACCCCAGCCAAATCCTAGGAACCCTACAAGCCAACGGGCAAGTGTATTTGGTCAACCAAAACGGCTTTGTGTTTGGCAAAAATTCCCAAGTTAATGTCAATTCCTTAGTCGCCACCACGCTAGGGATTAGCGAAGACGTATTTAACAAAGGCATTACCAAAGTCTTTGACCTCAGCAATTCTGCTGCCTTGGAAGGCAATGGCCCTTTGTATTTAAAGAATGGATCAGGCCAGTTTGTACTCGATGCACAAGGCCAAAAAGTAAAGATTCAAATCTTTTTGGAAGCAGGGGCAAAGATCAAGACCCAAGGCGACGGCGGGCGCGTGATTATTGCCGCCCCCACGATTACCAATGCGGGTACGATAGAAACGCCCGACGGGCAAACCATCTTGGCAGCCAGCCAAGACAAGGTGTATTTACAAGAAGCGGGCAGTGATTCGGATATACGCGGCTTGCTAGTAGAAGTCGGCACAGGTGGAGCAACCACCAATATCGGTAAAGTGATCGCAGAACGCGGCAATGTCAGCTTGATGGGCTTTGCCGTCAACCAAAAAGGCATAGCCAGTGCCACCACTTCCGTGCGTTTAAACGGTTCGGTGCGCTTGTTGGCGCGTGAAGGTATCCAAAACCCCGTGGCGACAGGCGGCAAGTTATTATCCGCGTCAACAGTGCGGGCTGCCGATAACGGCGACGGCTTAGGCAAAAGCGCAACAGTTACCTTAAGTAAAGGCAGTATCACCCGCGTCAGCTTAGATACCGATAAGACCGCGACGGCGATTGATGCGCAAACCCAAAACCGTTCGCACATTGAAATGTCCGGGCATCGCATTGTTTTACAAGACCAATCCCTAGTTGAGGCCAAATCGGGCGACGTAAAAATTGCCGCCGTCGATAATCCCGCCGATCCGCGCATTAAAGGCACGGCACGCGTGCAATTGGAAAAAGGCAGCAAAATCGATGTCTCCGGCGTTAAAAATGTAAAGTTGTCGGTGCAACGCAACCTCGTTGAAGTGGAACTGCGCAAAAACGAACTAAAAGATTCGCCGCTACAACGCGAGGGCATTTTGTTTGGCAAAAAAGTCTGGGTGGATTTGCGCAATGCCCAGCTTAAGTATGATCCGATTACGGGCGACTTAGTCAGTGCCAGTGTGCCTATAGCCGATATTAAAGGCGCGGTAGACCGTATCGCGCGTAATATTGATGAGCGCAGCACGGTCGGCGGCAGCATCGAATTGGCCTCTAGCGGTTCAGTGGTCACTAAGGCTGGCAGCCTGATGGATTTCTCCGGCGGCTCTATCGCCTATCAGGAAGGCGACATTAAAACCACCCATTTGGTAGCCGATGGTCAGGTGTTTGATATTGCCGACGCAGATCCCAACCGCACTTACACGGCGATATTAGCCAACACCTATGCCCGCCATGAACAAGGCTATGTTGAGGGCAAAGCGGGCGGCTCGCTCAAAATCAGCAGCTATGAAGCCCAGTTGAACGGCGGCTTAAACGGCAAAACCAGCGCGGGCTTATGGCAGCGCACGCCCGAACAGCAAGCGGCGGGCAGCTCTTTCACCATCGACTTAAGCAACAACAACTTGTTTGGCAAGCAAGATATAGTCATAGGGCAAGCGGCCACCGAAACCGACTTGGCAATAGATCAGCCCATTCCGCGCACTGCCGAAAATAACAACCAACCACAAGCCTTGGTGGTGGATGCGGGCTTGTTTAAACGCTCAGGTGTACAAAACGTAGAGATTAAAACCAATGGCAGCTTGTTAATCGAACAAAATGCCAAGCTAGATTTAGTTGAAAATGCCCAGCTGACGTTATCGGCAGTCGGTGTGGACATCTTAGGTTCGATCATTGCGCCATCGGGTACAGTCACGGTCAAACCCACCCTGCTACCCGCATCGGGTTTGATTCCTAGCCATCTGACCTTAGGCAGCCAAGCGTTGATTGATGTCAGTGGCTTATGGGTCAATGATTGGCTAAGCACCCGCTTAGGCGAAAAATTATCAACGGTTGCGATAAAAGGCGGCAACGTCAACCTGACTGCCGAACAAGCCGATTTGCGTATTGACCTAGGCAGCCAGATTGCTGCCAGCGGCGGCGCATGGTATCACGCCGACGGCACTATAACAGGTGGCGATGGCGGCACGATCGCATTAACAGCCGCCAGCCATGAAGCGGGCGGAAAACTCGCCAGTTTAGTGCTGGACGGCAAGCTGTCCGCTTATGGCTTATACCAAGGCGGCTCATTACAGCTAAGCACCAATGAAGTGTTGATAGGCTCGGGTAGCATAGATCCACTCGATGGCTCGGGTGCTGTGCCATTGGTGTTGGTGTCAGACTTTTTTAACCAAGGCGGTTTTGCCGATTACCGGATTAATGCCAATTATGATGGCCTTACGGTCGCCGATAATACCCAGCTTAACGTGTTTCAGCGCAACCGTTTGTTACACGAAAACGCCTACACCCAAGCCAGCGGCACTAAATTCGAGCGCTTCAGCACTATAGTCAAATTGCCTGATACCTTGCGCAAGGCTACGGATTTGTCTTTATCCTTAACCCAAGTGGCAGGGCAACGGCGGGATCCGGCGTTAACCATAGGCACAAATGCACGCATCAATACCGATATACAGGCGCATTTGGACTTAAGTTCCGACAGCTCCATTTTCATGAATGGCATCTTGTCTGCCCCTGCTGGCACTATTTCTTTGACCATCGACACCCCGACTAAAGGCGACGGCGGATTTTTTGCCAACCAAGGGCTATGGTTAGGCCAAGACAGCCAAATACTGGCTACGGGCGCGTATAAAGAATCGCTAAATCCTTACCGCTTAAGGACGGGTGAGGTCTTATCGGGCGGCTCTATCCTATTGACAGCCAACCGAGGCTATATTGTCAGTGCCGCCAATTCGGTGTTGGATGTGTCCGGCACAGCCAGCACCTTGGATTTTATCGAAACCTCGGCAAATGGCGGTAAATCCAGCGTGGTCTCGCGGCTGATCCGTTCCGAAGGCGGTACGATTAGCCTTAAGGCCGCTGAAGGCATGTTGTTGGATGGCGGCTTTAAGGCGCAAGGCGGCAGCGGCGCGGCAGGAGGCACTTTAGCGATAGAACTGAACGGCGGTTTGCGCAACAAGCCCGAAGTTTCGATTGCGGGCGGTGCGTTTCCTGATGATGCCGATGTTAAAAAACCGCGTGCCATAGAAGTGAGAGCCGATACCGCCGCGATAATCCCAGAAGATTTGGCGCAAGGTACTGACATCAACACCGCGTTGTATAACGGGCGGGTATTGCTGAATGCCGCGCAGTTAAACACTGCCGATGCCGATGTTTTATCGCTAAAATTGGATGCCACGGCTGGCAATGACTACACAGGCAGCTTGGTGTTTGACGGCGATGTGCAGCTTAACGCCCAACGGCAAATCACCCTAGATGCACCTGTTTATAAAACCGCACTAGGGCAAGTGACGCTGAACACCAACTATGCCTTGCTAGGCTCTAGCCAAAGCCGTTTGGACACCCAACTAGGCGGCGGTTTGTTTACCAGCCGCTTAGCCCCAACTGCGGTAACGGGTGACGGGCAACTGACGGTGAATGCCAATGGCATCGACCTGTTAGGCGGGCTTAGCTTTAATGGCTTTGGCACGGTTAATCTAAATAGCCTAGGCGATGTCCGCACTATAGGCATACGCGGTTTGCGCGATACCCGCGATTATCTGGGCGAGCTGAACTTAGCGGGCGATTTAAACATCAAGGCCAGCCAAATTTATCCGACCACCTTAAGCCATTACACTTTTAATCTGACGGGTAACAGCAATAACACCGTCGCCTTCCAAAACAGCGGCAACAGCCCCGGCGCAGTGTATTCGGCTGGCGGCACGCTGACCGTAAACGCCCCTAATATCACCCAACAAGGCATGCTAAAAGCCCCTTTTGGTGTGTTAAACCTCAATGCCAGCAATACCCTCACATTATCCAGCGGCAGTTTGACCTCAGTCAGCGGCAATGGCTTGACCGTGCCGTTTGGGCAAGTATCTGGCGGCAGCACTTGGTTATATCCATTTGACAGCACAGGTGCGCTCAATCTATTAATCGACACCCCACCAGAAAAACGCCTACAACTGTCAGGGCGCGACATTGCCCTAAGTCCGGGTGCAACGGTAGATCTTTCGGGCGGCGGTGATTTGTATGCTTACGAATTTATCCCAGGCCCCGGCGGTTCACAAAACGTATTGGCAGCCAATACTAGCGGCTTTAGCCAAAAGTTCGCCGTATTGCCCACCTTGGGCAATAGCCTAACCCCTTACGACCCGCAAGTTTTTTCAGCCTCGGGCTTACAAGTGGGCGATAGCGTTTATTTAGGTGCAGGTTCTGGCTTGGCACCCGGGTGGTACACCTTATTGCCCGCCCAATATGCCTTGTTGCCGGGTGCTTATCTGATTACCCCCCAGACAGGTACGCAAGATTATGGGGCTGGGCAAAGTACGCAAGATTTTACAGGGGCGACTATTGTGGCGGGCCGTTATGGCAACCCCTCGGCACAAACCCAAAATGACCGTTGGCAAGGTTTCGCCGTGGAAGCGGGCGCGGTTGCGCGTACCCGATCAGAGTTTAAGGATTATTTAGCCAATTCGTTTTTTGCCGAGAAAGCCACCCAAGAAGCGACAGCACCGCCACAACTCCCTAACGATGCGGGCAGCTTATCGATAGCCGTCACCAATAGCTTAAACCTAGGCGCAAGCTTATTGGCAAAGCCTGTTTTAGACGGTTTGGGCGGACAGGTAGACATTAGCGCCAATCGCTTGGCTATTGTCGGTAATCAGGACGAGGTTGCCTCTAGCCCTGTCGGTACAGTCAGCTTATGGGATGACGACCTGAATGCCCTGAACGCGCCTAGCTTGCTGTTAGGTGGGGTGCGCAGCAAAGACAAAAAAGGCCAGCGCGTGACGGTTGCGACCCAAAGCCTGACCTTGGCGGGTGATAGCCAATTGCAAGGCCAAGAAATCTTGCTAGCGGCGCGTGACCAATTAACCGTCAGCAGTGGCGCAGTGCTGGAAAGCACAGGCAAAAGCACTGCCGTGGGTGCGGATGTGTTGCTGGAAAACAGCAATCACACTAACAGTGACGGCGCATTGTTACGCGTTTCTAACTTAGGCCAAGGCGCCATCATCCGCGATAAAACCGTCACGGCCCAAACCGGCGTGCTAGTTGTCGAAAGCGGCGCACGTTTAGCGGCACAAGGCTCGATGGCTTTAGATTCCACCCAAAACACCGTGTTTGATGGCGCAATAGACATGACGGGCGGCGCCTTGTCGTTAAAATCCAGCCGTATCAGCTTAGGCGATGCTCCCGCCAACACCCCCGGCCTAGTCTTAAAAGACACCGCGTTTAGCTTAGATGAATTAACGCTAATCAGTACCTCGGATTTTGACATTTATGGCAATGTCGGCATCAACACGAAACAGCTAGCCATCGATGCCGCCCATATCAACGGCTACAACCAAGCCAGCGATGCCGTGACGATAGCCGCTGAGGTGATTACCTTAAGCAATAGCGGTGCAAGCAGCCAGCGCACAGGCAACGGCACTGGCAGTTTGACCTTGGCGGCAGGCAAACGCTTGGAGTTGGGCGGTGGTGATGTAGCCATCAGTGGCTTTAACCAAACCCAAATTAACGCCACCGACAGCATTAAAGGCTTGGGGCAAACTATAGACCCCGTGTCCGGCGTGGCTAGCGACACCGCAGCGGGTTTGCTGCACGTCAACGGTGATTTGTCCGTCAACGCCGGGCAATTTATCGGCGGCAACGGCGCAACAACAACACTGGCTGCCACAGGCGCAGTGACTTTGCAATCAGCCAAAACCGACAACAGCATAGGCTTAGGGGGCTTGGGCGCACGCTGGTCGATTTCGGGCAGCAGCATCACCAGCACAGCGTGGTTTGATTTGCCTTCTGGGCAATTGGATTTGCTTGCCACCCTAGGCAATATCGATTTGAACGCCGGGACGACGGTGAATGTGGCGGGCAAAGTAACGGCGTTTGACACCGTCAATCAAGCGTCGGCGGCAGGGCGCGTGGTGTTGGCTAGCCAAACTGGCAATGTCAATTTGGCGACAGGCGCAACGCTTAATCTGGCGGGCGCAACACTGGCGGACAAAACTGTAGGCGATGCGGGCAGTTTAACCGTCAATGCCAACAAAGGCGTGTTCAACTGGGCGGGTACGGTCAATGCGGGCGGCAATGCCGCTACTGGCGCAGTCCGTGCGGCTAGCTTAACGATGGATGTCAACCGTTTGGAATCGGGTTTTTCAGCATTCAACAGCCTAGCGCAAACAGCAGGTTTTCGTGAGGCGGTTAATCTGCGTTTGCGTAGCGGTGATGCGCTGATTGCAGCGAGTGATAAGGTGGTCGCGCATCGCTTTGGCTTAAGCACCGATCAAGGCAGCATCACCGTCAATGGCAGTATTGATGCCAGTGCCGCCAATGGCGGCAGCATTAGCCTGAACGCGCGTAATGGCATCAACTTGGGCGCGGATGCGCAACTCGATGCCCATGCCTCGGCGGATAAAGCAACGGGCGGCAGCGTGGCACTCAATACCGTACATCAGGATGATGCGGCTAGCGGCTTGTTAAACTTAGCGGCGGGCGGCATGATTAATGTCTCTGGCGGCAAAGACGGCGCAGGTGGGTCTGTGCATCTGCGTACCGGACGGGGTGCAGACAACCAATTCAATTTAAGTGCCATCAACACCCGCATCGTCGGAGCCGACCCGCAGCGCACCAATCTTGAGGCGACCCGCGTGTATCTGGGCAATAGCCAAATCAGCAAATCAGACATTGCGATCTGGAAAAGCGACACCGACAGTTTTATGGACAACGCCCCTAGCCTTAGCAATAACTCGGGCGCAGTGGTCAATTTGTTGCCCGGGCTAGAAATTCGCGGTCAAAACGATCTGACCCTCGTGGACGCTTGGGATTTTATCGACTGGCGTTATAACGGTTTGCCCGGTTATTTGACCTTAACGGCGGGCAATAACCTGAATATCAACGCGTCCATCACCGATGCGTTTGCCACCGACAGCTTGCCGGGACAAAGCAGCCGTTTGTATCAAGACATGTTACAGCCGGGCTTGTCATGGAGTTATCACCTGCAAGCTGGCGCGGATGTCAATTTGGCAGCAAATTATTTAGCCAAAAACCCCTTAAATCCCAGTTCCAGCAGCTTGGTAAAAACCCAGTTGGTAGTCAGGACGGGTACGGGTTCGATAGCGATAGACGCAGGGAAAAACCTGCAATTTGTTAAAGACAGCACGAATGCCAGTGCTTCGGCAGCCGTCTATACGATAGGCACTACAGGCAAATATACCCGTAACCAATTATTGCAAGGCTTAGTACCGGGCGTACCCGCCAAGGAAGCGAGCGAAACCGACGCGCAGTATTTAAACCGCATGGATCCGGTGTTGATGGACGAATTATTGCGCTTTGGTTATTTGGATGAAACGCGTATCGGCAGCTTGTTCCAAAAAGCCGAATTCCCTAAACAAGGCGGCAATATCAGCTTAACGGCGGGCGGCAATATTGACGGCATCAACACCGGGCAGAAAATCAGCGATTGGTTGGTGCGCAGCGGCGCGCTCACCGACAACAACCGCCCGACCTTATGGGGCATCAATATTTCCGGCGACCGCAGCAGCCAAACAGGCAGCATCCCTACCGCCAAAGGCATCCGCACCTTTAACCAAAATGTCGGGGCTTTAGGCGGCGGCAATGTCAGCGTCAGCGCGGGCGGCAATATCAATAATTTATCGGTGATGATGCCGACCACAGGCAAACCCTTAGGTACGGTCAGCGACACCGCCAACCAATGGCTAGCCAATGCACCCGCGATTAATGGCGGCGGCTCTATGCAAGTCAGCGCGGGCAACGATATCGTCGGTGGCGAATATTTTAGCGGACTCGGCACGGCTAGCATCCATTCCGGCGGCAGCATCAAACAAGGGACGAATGGTTTGGGCAGCGTGTTTGCCTTAGGCGATAGCCAAGTCTCTGTACAGGCGCGAAAAGACCTTAACATAGGTGCGGCTTATAACCCTACCTTGCTAAAACAGGCGCAGGTGGTGGGCGG
Organism: Methylococcaceae bacterium; assembly: GCA_013140465.1. Taxonomy (GTDB): domain Bacteria; phylum Pseudomonadota; class Gammaproteobacteria; order Methylococcales; family Methylomonadaceae; genus Methylobacter_C. The sequence goes on along the minus strand of JABFST010000473.1, from coordinate 2,147 downwards.
TGATACGCGGTTTTTTACCTATACGGCGGATTCGGCTATCGGTTTTAGCGCGGCGGCGGGCAATATCGTCTTTCAAAACGCCGTAGACCCCAGTTTTGAATATGCCGTGTATCCCGGCACTGTAAAAGCAACGGCGTTTTCGGGCGATATTAGCCTGAACAACTCCATGACCTTATATCCCGCCCAAAACGGGCAATTGCAATTATTGGCCGACAACAGCATCCGCTCTACGGCATTGGCGGGCCAAACCGTCAACATCAATGTCTCTGACACCGATGTGAGCTTGTTGCCCAATGCCAGCAACCCCGCCGCGAGTTTGGAAGGCAGTATTAATGATGGCCTGATCCGCGCCAGAGAACGCTTAGATCCGTCCACCCCCACCGCCAATATTATCCACGCCGCGATTCCCGTACACCAAGGCAGCAGCCTGAAAAGCCAAGTCATTAGCAATCAAGGTGACATCGTGTTTAATCCCGGTTCGCAAGTGACTTTCCACATCCCGACCGCCGCTGATTTTATTGCTGGCAGGGACATCCGCAACATCAGCGTGATTGGGCAAAATTTGTTGGCGGACGACATCACCCGCATCCAAGCGGGCCGTGACATTAATTTTGATACCCAAATCAATACCGACGGTGTGGTGCTGGCGAATGACAACCAAATCCAATTGGGCGGGGCGGGACAGCTTTATGTATTAGCGGGGCGCGATATTAATTTAGGTGCGGCGGTCGGTATCCAAACCATAGGCAATATTTATAACCCCGTATTGGCGGCGACGGGCGCATCGGTCAGCATGGCGGCGGGCTTGTCCGACAAAGTGGATTATGCGGGCTTTATCAACAAGTACGCAGACAGCTATCCCAAACTATTACAAGGCTTGGCAGAGTTAAGCGACGATGAACAACAGCAAAAGCTTAGTGTGTTCTTGCAAGTGTTGTTTGCCGAAATTAAGCAATCTGCTACGGCGGCGGCGCGTGTGCCAGAAGCCCAGCGTAGCCGCTATTATCAGCAAGGTTTTGATGCGATTAATGCCTTGTTTCCTGGCGACAAATACAGCGGTGACTTAAGTTTTGTGTTTAGCCAAATCAAAACCTTAGACGGCGGCGATATCAATGTTGCCGCACCCGGCGGCAAAATCGACGTGGGTTTAGCGGGGCAATTGGGCGGTATCCGCAAAGCGGCTGACGAATTGGGCATGGTGGTACAACAACAAGGCGCGTTAAACGCCGTCAGTGCCGGAGATTTTAACGTCAACCAATCTCGGGTATTCACCCTAGGTGGCGGCGACATTACTGTGTGGTCATCCAAAGGCAGTATTGATGCGGGCAAAGGCGCAAAATCCGCGATCGCCGCACCGCCGCCTATCACGTCCGTCGATGAAAAAGGCAATATCGTCACGACGTTTCCGCCGATTGTTTCAGGCAGTGGGATTCAGGCTATCGGTAATGGACAAGTCACGCTTGCTGCCCCTAAAGGTATTGTCGATGCGGGCGAAGCTGGGATTAGCGGCGGGCAAATCGTGATTGCCGCTACAGCAGTCGTAGGCGCATCCAATATTCAGGCCAGTGGCGGTACAGTCGGCGTACCGTCTGCACCACCCGCGCCTGTGGTGCCTTCCGGGGCCAACAGTGCTGCGACCAGTGCGGCAAAATCCGCCAGTGACCAAGCAAATGACGATAGCCGTGGCAATACCGATGACGACGAAACCAATAACAAGGCCAAATCAGGCGCCAGCACTATTACGACTGACGTAGTGTCTTACGGCGATTGCAGTGCCGCCGATGTGCGCAATAACAAAGCGGGTTGCGGCGATAAGGGCGAGGCGAAGTAATTTCTGGGCAATGCGTGGGTCGGCTAAAGAGACTGTGAAAGAATTAACGTAAGCTTGCTTATCGGAGTGAAAAAACAAGTTTTTTCACTTCAGTCTCTAAAGCCGCTCCCACGCATGGTTAAAAACTCGTAACTATTCAGAGCGACTTCTAATAAGTCAAATTTACCGTAGGCTGAGCAGAGTCTTTACCGTAGGCTGAGCGGAGTCTTTACCGTAGGCTGAGCGGAGCCGAAGCCGATTTGTTCGCTTCGACTCCGCTCAGCGAACGGCTGTTGTGTCCCGGAGGCTGAATAGTTACAAAAACTCATGGTATAGC
>JABFST010000212.1 GCA_013140465.1 Methylococcaceae bacterium | reverse complement strand
ATCTGTAACTTTATGATAAAAAACAGATTTAAATCAGGTGGGGCTGTTAAATTTCACAATTACAGGTTCAGCAGCAAGTCAGTGTAAAAAAAACTGACACAATTTGGGGGGGTAGTCCACGTTTTGTAATCAATTAAATAAATAATGCTGATGAGGCCGTGAATGGCAGCCTAATATGGTCAATTATTTTCTGACCAGCTTTATTTTGGCGGGTAGAACATTAGCTAATACTGTAAAAAAAACTGACAGGTCAGGACAAGAGGAAGTCCGTATACGCCAAAAAGCGGGGTTTTCACGCTATAAACGCCGCCATCTATGTTTACCTGTAGCAATATGGTGGTTTTTCAGGATAATTGACGCAGTTTTAATTGTTTGCAAAGGTGAGCGTTCCTTATGATGAATCAAGTGTTAAAAACAGCCCTGTGGATACTGGTTGCCGTGCTAGGGGCGAGTGCCGTGGGCATTATCGCGTTTCAGCGGGGCGAGTCCATAAGTGCCTTGTGGTTTGTTGCCGCCGCGCTGTGTGTTTATGCCTTGGCGTATCGGTTTTATGCGGCTTGGGTGGCGGCTACCGTATTGGTGGTGGACGATACGCGTGCCACACCCGCAGAACGGCTCAACGATGGGCGCGACTTTGTGCCTACCCATAAATGGGTGGTGTTTGGCCATCATTTTGCCGCCATCGCCGGGCCTGGCCCATTGGTGGGGCCTACCCTAGCTGCGCAGTTTGGCTATTTGCCGGGTACGCTTTGGCTGTTGATAGGTGCAGTGTTGGGCGGTTGTGTGCAGGATATGGTGATTTTATTTTTGTCCACCCGCCGCAATGCCAAAACCTTAGGTCAAATCGCGCGTGATGAGCTGGGCACTTTATGCGGTACGGCTGCGGCTATCGGTACGTTTGTGATTATGATTATTTTGATTGCCGTGTTGGGCTTGGTCGTGGTCAATGCCATGAAACATAGTGCATGGGCGACTTTTACGGTATCGGCAACTATCCCTATTGCTGTTTTTGTCGGCGTGTACATGCGTTTTTTGCGTCCTGGGCAAGTGCTGGAAGCCTCGTTTATCGGCGTGGCCTTGCTGTTACTTTCGGTTGTGGGCGGACGTTATGTCGATGCGGGCAGTTGGCGGGTCTGGTTTGACCAAGAAGGCTTGACTTTAGCATGGTGGGTGATGGCTTATGGCTTTGCGGCGGCTATTTTGCCCGTTTGGTTGCTGCTGGCCCCACGCGATTATTTGTCTACTTACATGAAGATAGGCACGATTATTTTGCTCGCGGTCGCGATTATTATTTTGCAGCCTGTGGTAAAAATGCCCGCAGTGACTACTTTTATCGATGGCTCCGGGCCTATTTTTGGCGGCAAATTATTCCCGTTTGTGTTTATCACCATTGCTTGTGGGGCCATATCCGGTTTTCATGCCCTGATAGCGTCAGGCACAACCCCTAAATTGCTGCGCAACGAGCGCGACATCCGTATGATTGGCTATGGCGCGATGCTCTTGGAATCCTTTGTTGCGGTCATGGCTATGATTGCCGCGACGGTGTTGGATCCGGGGGTGTATTTTGCCATCAATAGTGCGGCTGGCGTGGTAGGGGCTGAAGAAGTGGCGGCAGTTGCTAAAATTAGTGCTTGGGGTTATCCCGTCAGTTTGGCGCAAATGCAGCAATTGGCGGCACAAATGGGTGAAACCACCTTGTTTGCGCGTACTGGCGGCGCACCGTCTTTAGCCGTGGGTATGGCAAGTTTGTTTGGCAGTGCTTTTGGTGATGGCTTGCTGGCCTTGTGGTATCACTTTGCCATTATGTTTGAAGCGATTTTTATTTTGACAACCTTAGATGCCGGCACGCGCGTAGGGCGGTTTATGTTGCAAGATATGTTGGGCAACATTTGGCCGAAAATGGGGGAAACCTCATGGACACCGTCGGTGATTATTTGTAGTGCCTTGGTTGTGTCTGGCTGGGGATATTTTTTGTATATAGGCGTTATCGACCCTAACGGCGGTGTCAATATTTTGTGGCCTTTGTTCGGCATTGCCAACCAAATGCTTGCCGCGATAGCCTTATGTGTCGCCACTGGTGTTTTAGTCAAGTCGGGTAAGCTTAAATATGTTTTTGTGACAGGCTTGCCACTAACATGGTTAATCATCATCACCAGCACGGCGGCTTGGCAAAAAATTGCCAGCGATGATGTCCGCATCGGTTTTTACGCAGCCGCCCAAGACCTTAGTGATAAGCTAGTTGCTGGTGTGTTGCCGCCCGCTAAAGCGGCGGTTGCGCCGCAATTGATTTTTAACTTACAGTTAGATGCAGCACTGACCCTATTTTTTATTGGCTTACTGTGGTTAATTGTTTTTGCTATGCTACGCGTGTGTTTTCGGTATTTGACGGGCCAGACGGTGTTGCCACTGACCGAAACGCCTTATGTGCGTAGCCAACTTGAAGAGGCAGGTTAATCGTATGGACAAACTGCGGGCTATTTGGGGCGTAGTGCGCCGTCTTTCAGGAGATGACGCTTATGAGCGTTATCTCCAGCATTATGCCCTGCACCATGCTGGGTGCGATGCCCCATGCCATCCGCCGCTTTCTAAAGCGGCGTTTTTTAAACAATGGCAAGATGCAAAATGGAACGGCATTAAGCGGTGCTGTTAATTTCCAGGTTCTGGCCTTTAATCCCACGACAAACTCAGTGGAGTCAGTTATGCGCAAACATTTCAGCCTGTTACTGTCGGTAACGGCGTTAAGCTCACTCAGTTTTAGTGGCTATGGCGACACCATCTTCAAATGCAAAAACCAGCAAGGCGGGTTGCTGTACCAAAAAACCGCCTGTAAGCCTGATACCGAAACAGTCACTTCATGGGAACCGCGCCTACCCAAAACCCCGCCGCCACAACCCGAAGCCCCCAAAAAAACCGCAGAATGGGTCATTAAGCAACAAGACAACGGCTCTTACCATCTGGATGCCAATGTAAACGGTAAGAGCCTAAATTTTATTGTCGATACGGGGGCCTCTATGGTGTCTTTGCCGCAGTCGTTTGCGCGTGAAGCACACATCAGTTG
>JABFST010000341.1 GCA_013140465.1 Methylococcaceae bacterium | reverse complement strand
CCTGTGCCGCCATGCGTAAGCTCATTCACCTGAGTTTCGCTATCTTGAGATCAGGCGAACCTTTTGACCCTCTTTTCGTCGTTAAATAAGCCTTGACTCTTGGATTTTAAGACGGTATCTACGGGCTTTTCGCGTATTTTTAACTTTACTCTGACCCCAGTTATTTGCAGTTATTCTTTAGCTTGCCGCCAAAAACTCAGCCATCGTCAGCCCAGCCATACGAATAAGGCTTCGTAGCGTACCTTTTGCAACTTCCTTATGATCTGGTATGGACAAAGTGGTTATTTCCCCTTCCTTAATCATAATGATATGACTTCCATTTTGTCTTGCAACCTGCCATCCCAATGAGGTAAAAATACGAACAACATCACGTCCTTTTAGAACAGGAATAGAAGGGGGCATTATGCCGCTACCTCGACCTGCCTAGTTTCGATTGTCAGAGGTAATCCATGTTCGGCTCGAACCTGTAAGCACTGATAAATTGCATCTTGGATATTTTCCAGTGCTTCATCTTTGTTTGCACCTTGACTGATACAACCTGGAATAGCTGGGCATTCGATGATCCAAATACCATCTTCGTCACGATCTATTGTTACACTGAATCTCATAGTTAGTAATCCAAAAAGTTGGAATTATACGTTCGATATTTAGCCTTGTCTGTAACTTAATTGACTGGTTTAATGCCCACACCACTGATCTTCACATGGAATACCATCTTGATTGCCATCCATTTTCGTATCAGGGCAGTTGTTTATAAAAAACGTCGCCTCCTCACATGAAGACATTTGAGAGCAACGTGTTCTGCCGTCACACTTGAATTGAGTGCTGCTTGGTGAAACATCCGGTTCAGAATTAGCAACATATTCTGTTGTTGGTGTAGCAGATGACGGGGCAAAGGGTTAGGCCTTACGTTTTACAATTTAATCCATTTTCTAGCAATAAGAGTGAAAATTGTAAGGCCTGACCCCGTCTTTTTCGTGAAAATTGTAAGGCCTGACCCCGTCTTTTTCTTTACACCAGCAAGGTATATTGTTGGTCCAGGTTTTTGGGTATTGTAATTAAAATTATCTCCGATAGGTCTCGCATATTTTATCCCCGGGAGCGAGACAACATTAGCCACTTTAAAAAAACACCAAGGTGTATAACCGGGGCCTGAATTAGGACTGTAACGATTAGTGTTAATTATTACATCGGCATCGCATTGAAAGACATTTGGACGCACTGCAGAGCCTGTTTTCTTGGAGTCACGGTGAAATGGTTTGCCTAAATCTTTGGCTGAGCCAAATGCTTGGGATATTTGATCTAAGATAGTGGTTTTTTCAGGATTGCCAGGCTCAATTAGGTTGCATTGGCTTGATGCTATCATACTGCCCTGAGGGCATTGCACAGAAACTGATGTACATGGGGGATTTAGCGCATCCCATTTCCCCGTTTTGTCATTATAAGTGGCTGGATACGGATTGCTGGAGCAACTGCCTGTTTTTTTTACTATGGAGACATTACTTGTTAAATCGTCTAACACAGCATTTAGCGTAGTGCCTGGCACTAAAGAATTGCCAGATTCTCCTTTTGCCCCAGTGTCGCCTTTGGGGCCTTGTGGCCCTGTGTCGCCTTTGGGACCCTGTGCGCTTGTATTTCCATCGGTATTAAATACAATTGCTTTTTCAGTTTTCTGATTACATTTAGTTGCTAATGCAAACCGTGCTACGCCTGTTTTTAAATTAACACAAGCAGAAACATTTTCAGCTGTTGCATAATTTGGTAACAGGCTAACAAGGATAGTTGTTAGTAATTTTTTTGAAAGTTTCATAAATTGCCCATTCATCATTTAAAGTTTTGTTAAGCATCCAAAAATCCGTTAAAAATTTCTCCTTCGCCACCTAACGCAAAGCTAAACCGCAACCACTTACGCTGACGAAGGAAAACAAAGCCAACACATTCATTACACTATAATTAGACATCCTATTCGACGCAAAACATTACGTCATCTATTTGTCTAAATGGTTTTTAAAATGTAAATTCATTGTTAAATCATTTACATACCTAATTTTAGCACAGCCTAAAAAACACCTGACCTATCAAAAAACAACCACATCCCCAAGAAACGCGGCCTAAAAACTGAAAGTGGCTTATCAAGCTGGTTAAACGTTAAAACAAAACTGCCTTAACTCGTTTAAGTCTAGTAGAAGACCGGAAAAAATACTAGCCAAGTCAGCTGAAACAAGCCGTTTTACACTTAACTGAAAACGGGTATACCGCCGCCACAGTTTGCCGGAAACACCGCTTTGCGCTTACCCGCAAATCGGTTTGTTCCGGGCTACAAATTTAGCGTGATTTGTTACCGCACGAAGTCAAACCTCCCACTGCCCAACCAACAAACCCCACCTTATTAAGGAAGGGGACTGAATGTTTACCTTGTTTTTATACCCTTGCTGCCTATCTTGCAAGCACTTGGCTTACAGACAGCATTGCATCAACGCTAGCTTGTCTGTATCCTGCACGCCCATGCAAATAAACCTTATTTCAGTAGGAAACCGGATGCCTGGCTGGGTACAGCAAGGCTATGACGAATATGCCAAACGCTTGCCGCGTGAGTGCGCCTTGGTGCTTAAAGAAGTCGCCCCGGGCAAACGTGGCAAAAACAGCGACGTGGCGCGTATCGTCAGGGATGAAGGTGAGCGTATGCTGGCAGCCATTCCCCAAGGTGCGCATATCGTCACCTTAGACATCCCCGGTAAACCTTGGACTACCCCCGAATTGGCGCACGCCATGCAGCGTTGGCTGGCGGGCGGACAGCCTGTTGCCATACTGATTGGCGGGCCGGAAGGTTTGGCGGATGCTGCCAAGGACTTGGCACAAGAATCGTGGAGTTTGTCTAAACTGACTTTTCCGCATCCGTTAGTGCGCATTATCGTTGCCGAGCAGTTGTACCGGGCTTGGAGCATTCTTAACAACCACCCTTATCATCGCTAATGTCTGTACAACTTATCCTGGCTTCCGCTTCTCCACGCCGTAAAGAACTCTTAGCGCAAATTCAAGTCAGTTGTCATGTCTGTGCAGTTGATATAGACGAAACGCCCTATCCCAACGAAAGCCCGTTAGCGTATGTGCAGCGCGTGGCGGCGGAGAAGTCGGCGGCGTGTATGGCTTTGCTGAATACCGACCTGCCTATTTTGGCGGCGGATACGACCGTGGTGTTAGGGTCGGTGATTATGGGCAAGCCTAAAGACGAAGCCGATGCCGTGGCGATGTTGACCCAATTGTCGGGCAAGACCCATCAAGTTTATAGTGCAGTGTCATTGCGCGGACGCGAACATAGCCAGGCCGTCAGCATTACCGACGTGACTTTTAGGCAGTTGACAGAACAGGAAATACGGGCTTATTGGCACAGTGGCGAACCCTTGGACAAAGCGGGTGCTTACGCCATCCAAGGCTTGGGCGGCATTTTTGTCGAGTCCATACACGGCAGTTTTTCTGGGGTAGTGGGTTTGCCCTTGTTTGAGACCGCCGCACTTTTATCCCAACAAGGTATAGCGGTTTTACCATGAGTGAAGAAATTTTAATCAATGTCACGCCACCCGAAACGCGGGTGGCGGTCATTGAAAACGGCGTGTTGCAGGAAGTCATTATCGAACGTAGCCGCGAACGGGGCTTGGTCGGTAATATTTATAAAGGTGAAGTGTGCCGCGTGCTGCCGGGTATGCAGGCGGCGTTTGTCGATATTGGCTTACCTAAGGCCGCGTTTATCCATTTATCGGATTTATGCGCCAAAGATTTGGAAAAACGCGGCTCCGAAATCATCGAACATTATTTGCACGAAGGCCAACATATTGTCGTGCAAGTGGTGAAAGACCCGATAGGCACCAAAGGCGCACGCCTGACCACAGAAATCTCCATCCCGTCGCGGTATCAGGTGTATATGCCTTACGCCAATAATTCCGGGGTTTCGCAACGCATAGAATGTGAGTCTGAACGGGTGCGCTTACGGGCGTGTCTGGATGCGTTCCGACAAGAACACCAATGCGGCGGTTTTATTGCCAGAACTGCCGCCGAATGCGTGGAAGAAACGGTGTTAGTCGCCGACATGACGTTTTTGCTTAAGCTCTGGGAATCCATCGTCGAAAAACTCAGCACGGCAAAACCCAAGCAATTTATACACAAAGATTTGCCGCTCAGTGTCAGGACACTGAGGGACTTGTACAAAGAAGGCATCGACCGGGTGCGGGTAGATTCCAAAGAAACCTACCATCGCTTGTTGGATTTTGCCGAAGTTTTTGTGCCTGAAATTGTCCCGGTTATTGAACACTACACGGGCGAATGCCCGGTGTTTGACATCTACAGCGTAGAAGATGAAATCAAAAAAGCCCTAGAGCGCAAGGTTAAGCTCAAGTCGGGCGGGTATTTGATTTTTGACCAAACCGAAGCGATGACCACGGTGGATGTCAACACCGGCGGTTATGTAGGCGGGCGCAACTTGGAAGAAACCATTTTCAAGACCAATCTGGAAGCCGCACAAACCATCGCCCGGCAGCTACGGTTAAGGAATTTGGGCGGGATTATTATCATCGATTTTATCGATATGAAAAGCGACGACCACAAAAAGCAAGTGCTGCTGGCCTTAGAACGCAATTTGGAAAAAGACCGCGCCAAAACCAAAATCACCGAAGTGTCGATCTTGGGCTTGGTGGAAATGACCCGCAAACGCACCCGCGAAAGTTTGGAACATATACTCTGCGAGCCGTGTTGTGCCTGTGGCGGACGCGGGGTGTTAAAAACCGCCGAAACCATGTGCCTGGAAATCTTTCGGGAAATCATCCGCGAAGTGCGTTTGTACAAAGTGCAGACGATTTTGGTGCTGGCCTCCAATAGCGTTGTGGAAATGCTCTTGGATGAAGATGCCGACATGCTGGCGGAACTGGAATTGTTTTTGGGTGTGCAAATCAAGTTTAGGGCCGAAGCCGAATACAACCAGGAACAGTATGACGTGGTTTTGCTCTAGTCGGCAGCGAGGCTGCGGCGGCTCATGATCCACCACATCAAACGCGCCACGCGCCATTTGATCTTTTGGTCATTATTGGCACTCGCCGTCGGCCTGACGGCAGTGCGCGTGTTGTTGTTGGAAGTTGACCACTATAAAGCCTATTTGGCGACGCAGGTCAGTGCGCTGGTCGGTGCCGAAGTCCACATAGGCCGCTTACGCGCCACTCTGCGTGGTTTTCATCCCGAAGTGGTGTTAAAAGACATCCGCATTCTGTCCCCTGTCGCCAACACCCAACCCAGCATCCAACTCCAAGAAATCCGCGTGGGCATTAACTTGTTAGATGCACTCATCAGCAGCAACAGCCTTGCCTCATCCAGAGTCGCCTTAGTCGGCGCAAAACTGACAGTTAAACGTAAACCCGACGGCAGTATTGCCATCGTCGGCTTAAAGTCTGGCGAAGGCCAGCCGTTGTGGCTGTTGCAAGGCGGGCAATACGAACTCTTGCAGAGTGAAATCAGCTGGCAAGACGAGTTGCATCCTCACAGCCCTACCCTAACAGGTATGGTTGATGCCGCTATCATCAATCATGGCGCACGCCACCGCATCAACCTCATCATGCAGTTGCCGCCGGACTTGGGCGGACGCTTGCAATTATTGATGGATATGCACGGGACGTTATTTGAACCCGCCGCCATCAACGGCAAAATGTATCTGGATGTCAGCCAACTCGCTGTCTCCAAATGGCTGGCAACGGGCTTGCCGTTGGCGATGTCGGTTAAATCCGGTTATGTCTATGCCAAGTTATGGGCGGAATTGCAACAATCGCAGTTGGTGGCGCTGACGGGTGATGTGCAACTGCAAAACCTGCATGTATTGCGCCCTGAGCGGGGCATTTTTACCGCCAAACACTTGGACAGCCTATTTTTTTGGCAACAGGCACAAGGCCATTGGCGTTTGGATGTGCCCCGTTTAGGCTTAGAAACCCCCGGCAAAAACTGGCCTGTGAATGCGTTTAGCGCGGCGGGTGATTTTACCCCTGACCACGCCTTGGCAAAGTTGGCGGTATCCGCCGCTAGCGTAGACCTACAAGCAGCCGCCGAACTGGGCCAGTTTTTTGCGCCCTTAAGCCCCAGCACCGCCACCTTACTTAAAGATGCCCAACCCCAAGGCACGCTGACCGACATCTCTGCCTTTGCCGACCTGAGTGCCGCGCAATATGCCGTCAACGGCAACTTCAACCACCTCACTATCGCCGCCACCGCCAGCACGCCCGGCATTGACAACCTCAGCGGCTTTGTCAACGGCAACGGGCAACAAGGCCAACTGGGCTTTACCACCCAAAACGCCAAGCTGAATGCCCTAGGATTGTTTCGCAATACCCTAGACATCAGCCAACTTAACGGTACATTAACTTGGCAGCAAACCGACGCGGAGTGGCTTATCGACAGCCCCAAGCTGACGGTGAATTCACCTGACCTGAACACCACCAGCAAATTGGCGTTGCGCTTACCCAAAACGGCAGGCGTAGCGCCGTTCTTGGATTTGCAAATGGCGTATACGATGGCTGATATGACTAAAATCCCGCAGTATTTGCCAGCGCGGATCATGGGCAAAAACTTGGTTGCTTGGGCGGATCGGGCCTTTATCAGCGGCAGCATCCCTAAAGGCGGACTGCTGTTTTACGGCAAGCTGGACGAGTTTCCTTTTAACCAAGGCCAAGGCGTGTTTGAAGCCCGCTTTGATGTCGATAACATGTACATGTCTTACAACCCCGAGTGGCCGCATTTGGTGGCGACAGGCGGGGAAGTGGTGTTTTATAAAGATGGCATGGACATCGCCATCCGCACAGGCAGTAGCGAAAAAGTCACGATCCAAAACGCCAAGATTACGATACCTATGTTGGATAAAAGCACGCAATTACTGGTGACAGGTAAACTGTCCACAGGCATCCATGAGGGTTTGGCGTTTTTGCAAAAATCGCCAATACACGCAACGGTAGACAAAACCTTGGCGGCAATAACACCGCAAGGCCAAACCGAAGTGACGCTGGATTTAAAACTGCCTTTAGTGACAGGCGCACCGACCAAAGTAGACGGTTTTATCACCTTGGATAATGCCCAACTTAAGGTCAAGGCATTGGATTTGGAGGTCAGCCATATCAATGGCCTGTTAAGTTTTGACGAACACGGCATTTTTAGCGAAACCATTAAGGCGCAAACACTAGGCCACCCTATCCAAATCAACATTAAGGGCGAGCATCTTACTACCGATGTGTATGTACAAGGCCGGGTAGGCATTAAGGAACTGCGCCAGCAATTTATCCTGCCCGGTTGGCAAATCGCCGATGGGGCGACCGATTATAAAATCAAGCTACATCTGCCTAGCGATGACCGCAACCCCGAATTGCATCTGCAATCCAGCTTGCAGGGCGTGGGACTGGACTTGCCGGGCAGCTTGGCAAAAACCCGAAGCCAGCAACGCCCGATGTCGATGCTGTTCGATTTGGGGCAAGCGCAGTTGTTGCCGATAGAACTTAGCTACGACAACCAGCTCAAGGCCGCGTTGCTGTTTAACATTGCCGAACGCGGCTTGCAAGCAGGACAAGTGCTAATAGGGCAAGGCACGGTCATTAAAAGCCAACAGCCCGGCATCACCCTAACCATCAACCGCGACCGCTTGGCGTTGCAAGATTGGTTAGGGCTAGGTTCTAGCCTGTTGCAAGAACAAACTGAGGCGAATGCAGCCGATCCGTACGGCATCCGCGCGATTTCCGTGCACACCGCGCATGGCCTTTGGAAAGACACCGATTTAGGCAGTGTTGATGTGCATATCAAACCCGAAGGTCGGTTTTGGGCGGGCGACATTAACGCCGCGCTGGCGAAAGGCGAATTTAAAGTGCCGCGTAATCTGAACGGCAAAGACAGCATTAAGCTAACCATGGACAGCATCGATTTGACGGCGTTAAAAGAATTTAAAAACCAACGCTCTGTGCTGAAAACAGCCGCCGCACCGCAAGTGCTGCCGCTCATCAGTATCAGTAGCCAAAAAACCTTATGGCAAGCCGTCAACTTAGGCACGTTAAGCGTAGAAACAGCCCGCATCGCCAACGGCATTAGCTTTAACAAGCTGGCGTTGACAGGCGGTGATGCCAATTTGACTATGACGGGCGATTGGCTGGTAAAAGGCCAACATAGCCAAAGCCACGCAGTAGGGCGTATTGACATTGCCCAAGCAGGGCAATGGCTAAACCAATTAGGCATTACTAAAAACATCACCGAAACCAGCGCCAAAATTGATTTTAGCGGCGCGTGGGATGGCGCACCTTACCAATTCTCGATGGCGGATTGGCGCGGCAAGATTAATGTCAATTTAAAAGACGGGCGCATTCTTGGCATCGAACCTGGTTTTGGCAGGGTGCTGGGCATTGTCGCGGTGGCGCAATGGCTTAAGCGCTTACAACTGGATTTTAGTGATGTGTACCAAGAAGGCTTGACCTTTAACACCATAAAAGGGGCGTTTACGGTCGCGGACGGTAAAGCCGTCACCGATAACTTAGTGATTGATGCCATCCCGGCCAAAATCACTCTGAAAGGCACGACCGATTTAGCCAACAAAACCGTGGACTACAGGGTGAGCGTAGTCCCGAAAAGTGCCGATGCCGTCCCCATAGCTGGTACAATTATGGGTAAAGTAGCCGATTTGATTGGGCAAACCCTAACCGGAAAAGACCAGCAAGGCTTGTTTTTTGGTTCGGAATATTGGGTAAAAGGCGATTGGGGCGATGCCGAATTTATCCCGCTACACGAAAACGATGGCTTGTTGCAAAAAACTTGGCATGGCATCACTGATTTTCCTTGGCTACAGCAACACCAAGAACCCTAACGAGAGACGATATGAGCAAATGCGCAGCAATACAAATGGCTTCCAGCCCCAATATCAGCTTTAACTTGCTAGAGGCGGAAAAACTAATTGCCGAAGCCGTCAAGGCAGGGGCAAAACTGGTGGCCTTGCCCGAAAATTTCGCCTTAATGGGCGATCATGAAACCGATAAACTCAAGGCCAAAGAAGCCGATGGCACTGGCCCAATCCAACAGTTTTTGTCGGCAGTTGCCAAAAAATACGCCGTGTGGGTGGTCGGCGGCACGATACCGATTACCGGCGATGATGGCAACCGAGTGCGTGCCGCCTGTTTGCTGTTTAACGACCAAGGCGAACGCGTAGGCCGTTACGACAAAATCCACTTGTTTGATGTCAGCGTCCCCGGCACCAGCGATGTCTATCGGGAATCCGACTCCATCGAACCGGGTACGGAATCACATATTTTTGACACCCCGTTTGGCAGATTGGGCATCGCCGTGTGTTACGACCTGCGCTTTCCCGAATTTTTCCGCAACATGAGCCGTGAGGGCGTAGACATCATTGTCGTCCCGTCAGCGTTTACCGCCGAAACAGGCGCGGCGCACTGGGAGCTACTGTTACGCGCCCGCGCCGTCGAAAACCTGTGTTATGTAATCGCCCCCAACCAAGGCGGCTTTCACCTGAATGGGCGCAAAACCTATGGACACAGCATGATTATTGACCCTTGGGGCATCGTGCTGGACTGCTACAAAACCGGGGGCGGCTTTGTGCTTGCCGACATCGACCCTGAGCGTTTGCAACAAGTGCGTAGCGCGTTTCCTGTGTTAAACCACCGCCGAATTTTTTGTGAATAATATGCGTAAATTGATTAGCCTCTTAGGGATGGCGGTGGTGCTGACCGCCTGTTCAGGCGCGGACAGCCGCTATAAAGACACCGCGATGTTGGAAAAACCCCCGACCTTGCCTAGAACCGCACCCGTTAACGACTTAGCCATAGACGACGACACCAGTTCCATACCGAAAAAACGCGAAGGCAAAGGCTTAGGCTCTGATGTCTATCTCGTAGCGGAAGAACCGCCACAACTGGCGATTAAAGAACCTTTTGACAAAGCGTGGGGCTTACTCAACCAAGCCTTAAAGCTTAAAGAGATCAAAGTGACCGACCAAGTGCGCAGTAGAGGCCATATCTATGTCGATTATGGTGCTGCGGGCTTGTTAGAAAAGGCCATTTGGTTTTTAAGCGATGGCCATAAAGCAGCCAATTATCTGCTACGCGTAGAAGACCACGGCGCGGAAACCCGTGTGACCGTCACCATGTCCGGCGGTAGCGAGGCAGCCACCACCTCGGGGGGGCAAGATGGTTACTATGACCAACCCGCCGATACCTCAAAAAAGCTACTGGATACTCTATTTGAAACGTTGCGCGACGACTTGGAAGACGAATTGTAATGCCTTGCGCACTAACGGCCTGCGCCTAAGCACAGTTGTCCGCCCTTTTAGCCTTAACCAATGAATTTAAGATGGAACTATTAAACCTAGCCAAACAAACCATACTCGCGCCTTACGGCATACAAGACAGGGATATTGAAAAAATCATGTCTTGTTTACTCAGTTCGCCCGTGGATGCGGCGGACATTTATTTTCAGTCCAGCCACAGCGAATCGTGGGTGATGGAAGGCGGCATCATCAAAGAAGGCAACCACAGCATCGAACAAGGCGCGGGCGTGCGCGCCGTGGCGGGCGAAAAAACCGGATTTGCCTACAGCGACCGCATCGAATTGCCCGTGTTGCTAGCCGCAGCCAATAACGTTAAAGCCATCGTCCGCCAAGGCCAAGAGGCGCAGGTCAACTTAACGC
>JABFST010000407.1 GCA_013140465.1 Methylococcaceae bacterium | reverse complement strand
GCCAAAACCTGCTTGGTGGGCAATGTCTACAGCGCTTATGGCTTCTCGGGCATCATGGACGCGGCCCAGTTTTTGCAAAAGGGTATCGTTAAAGCTTTGGATGCCTATAGACAGGCGGTTGATGCCCAGCGCTTTTAGCTCGGCAAATTTTTGGCTTTCAAAAGTGCCTGGGTTGGCTTCTAGGGTAATTTCCAGTCCTTCTACTAACGGATGCTGCGCTGCTATGCCAACTAGCAAGCGGTTGATGCTCTCGGGTGCAAACAAACTGGGTGTGCCACCGCCAAAAAAAATACTGCTGATTGGGCGGTTAATCTGGAAGCGTTCTATGCTGCTGGCAAAATCTACCAGTAGGGCATCAATATACCCGGCCTCGGGGGTGTCTGCTTTAATAGCGTGGGAGTTAAAATCGCAATACGGGCATTTTTTAATGCACCAAGGGATGTGGATATAGAGGCTTAGCGGGCGCAAGGGCAAGGTTTGGTGGGTAATGGGATAAAGGCTACAGTCTATCATATTTTTACGCACGGCTTGTTGGGCGATGTTTTTGTTCTTACGGTAAAATTGACCTAATCCCCGCACGATTGGTTCTTAAACTTAGCGAACGAGACCTTAAGCCTGAAAAATCGCTGTTTACAAATAATAGTGGCTTATGCCATTTTGGATAGGTATGTTTGAGTCTGTATCCTTTTTTTTGCCGTCTCACTGGTGGTGTTATGTCATCAGTGGCTTTCTGTTTACTATGGGCAATGTAAGCTCGACATGTAGATAGGTTTGATTGGGTGCTTTGGTTTGGGTGGCGTTAGAGAGGCGTTTGCTTGGCTAAGATAGCTGAGGTTTCTCGATTATTTCGTTGTTAAGCCCAACTCAAACAAAAATTTGACGGACACATAAGCGACCATCACCAACGCAAACAGATAGGCAGCATAAAGTAGCGGCGTTTCTAAAAACCGTTGCCATGCCGAAGGGGTCTGGCCTGATGCTTTTGCCAAAAGGTATTGCTCACGGGCATTAACAAAGCGTTGTTGTTGGTAAGCCTTCAGCAGTTGCTGGGCGTGTGCTAGTTGCGATGGGTCCCTAAGCCACAGGGCTGGCATGGACATTCCCCAATTCCCTGCTGAAGTCTCATAAAAATCAATCGCCTCTTGGATGAGTAATGCCCGCACTTCAGATGCTTCATCTTCAGGTACGCCGCGTAAAGAAAACAATAAGACAGTCATGGTTATCAGCTAGGGAATGATAGGAAAGTCGGGTATTATAGCTGCTATTTGGCACGCACAACTTTATGACGTAACCAAAAACAATCGCATTCTTTCAAGTGTTGAAAGGTGCGGTGAGGGCAGGCGGGTGTCCTGTAGCCCATATTCAGCCTTGATTTGATTAAACTTACTGGCTATAATGTTAAGGCTATTATGTTTGGAGAGTCGTGTGCCAGTTGGAAATGACGCAACTGTCAGCAAGATTTTAAGTTACCAGTTTTTGGTGGCGTTACTGATCTCTGCTGGCTTTGCCTTGATTTATGGGAGGCAGCAAGGCTTATCCAGCGCTTTAGGGGGTCTTGCCGCATTTGTCCCCAATGCGTACTTCGCCTTGCGGATATTTAAGTCGTCTGGAAAACCAGCGCGTAAAATACTCAATGCCTTCTATGCGGGTGAGTCGGGTAAGCTGATATTAACCGCCGCACTGTTCATCATGATATTTAAAGTCCCTAATTTACAAATTTTGCCGTTGTTTGTCGGCTATATGTCGGCATTGTCGGTATTTTGGTTCGCGCTACTGATGCGTTAATTCTAACTTCAAAGAGAGGAACAATGGCTACTGAAGCTCACGCCGCCGAAGGTGCAACCGGATACATCATTCACCATTTGACCCCGCTACATGTGGGTGAAGGTTTTTGGACCCTACATCTTGACACCTTGTTTTTTTCAGCAGCATTAGGTGGCTTGTTCGTCTGGTTTTTTAAGAACGCTGCGGAAAAAGCCACTTCAGGCGTGCCTGGCTTGGTGCAAAACTTTGCGGAATTGATGATTGAGTTTGTTGACACCCAAGTTAAAGACAGTTTTCATGGACACAGCAAGCTCATCGCACCCTTGGCGCTCACCATTTTTTGCTGGGTGTTCATGTGGAATTTTATGGACTTGTTCCCTGTAGATATTTTGCCGTTAATTGGCTCGGTCATGGGCATAGACTATTTGCGCGTAGTGCCCAGCACCGATTTAAACGCCACTTTCGCAATGTCCATTTCCGTATTCTGCCTAATCATTTTCTACAGCATCAAAATAAAAGGCCCTTGGGGCTTTGCTAAAGAACTGATGTTCCAGCCTTTCGGGCCTTGGTTATTGCCCTTCAACCTGCTGTTGAAGTTGGTTGAAGAAATTGCCAAGCCTATCTCACTTGCGCTGCGGTTATTTGGTAACTTGTATGCAGGTGAACTGATTTTTATTTTGATTGCTTTGCTGCCTTGGTATTTGCAGCCTGTCTTAAGTTTCCCTTGGGCAATCTTTCACATATTAATTATTACCCTTCAGGCTTTCATATTTATGGTATTGACAGTTGTTTACCTAAGTATGGCGCATGAAGACCATTAATTATTGTTTGACCACTTTTTTAACTTAACTAAAACCGTTTGGAGGTTTCATGGAAATTGCAAAATTAATTGCTGATGTGCAAGGCTTGACTGCTATTGCAGTAGGCTTGGTATTGGGTTTGGGCGCATTAGGAACAGCTATCGGCTTCGGTCTGTTAGGTGGAAAATTTTTGGAAGGCGCTGCCCGCCAACCTGAATTAGTGCCTATGTTGCAAGTAAAAATGTTCGTTGTTGCGGGTCTGTTGGACGCGGTAACTATGATTGGCGTGGGTTTGGCCCTGTTCTTCACTTTTGCAAATCCGTTCCTGTCTGCGGTACAAGCAGCGGCTGCAGGTTAATCCCTGTCATTTAATTAACTAGCAACAAGAGTAACGCATCGTGAGTATCAATGCTACTCTGATTGGGCAAATGATTACCTTTGCACTTCTGGTATGGTTTACCATGAAGTACATTTGGCCGCCTTTATTTGACTCTTTAGAAGAACGTAAGAAGAAAATTGCCGATGGTTTGGCGGCTGCTGAAAAAGGTCAGGAACAGGTTATTTTGGCTGAAAAGAAAGCGGTAAATGTCCTGAAAGACGCCAAAGAGCAGTCTTCTGAAATAATTGCTTCTGCCCAAAAACGCGCTAATGAGCTGATTGAAGAATCAAAAGACATCGCTAAAAGAGATGCCGAACGTTTGCGTTTGGCAGCAGATGCCGAGATAGCGCAAGCTATCCAGCAAGCGAAAGAAGGCTTGCGCCAAGAAGTGGCTGATTTGGCTTTGGCTGCCGCAGCCCAGATTCTGGGTGCGGAAATAGACAAGGCCAAGCATCAGGACATTATTAGCAAAGTCGCTAACCAATTATAGGGAAGGCAATAATGAGCGAACTGGCAACATTAGCGAGGCCTTACGCAGCGGCAGTGTTTAAAAGGGCCAAAGAAACCCAGGCGATGGCAGAATGGTCGCAGGGCTTGGCGTTTATGTCGGCTGTCCTAAGCAATGAAGATATGTCTGTAGTGATCGATAACCCAAAAGTCAGCAAGCCAAGCTTGTTGGCGTTTTTGCTGGATATTTGTCAAGGTCAAGTCAATGCGGAAAGTGAAAACTTTCTAAAATTATTGGTCCACAATAATCGGCTCAGCTTATTGCCTACCATTGCGCAGCTTTTTGAAGCTTATAAAGCAGACGAAGAAGGTTATGTTGATGTTGAAGTCAAGACCGCCTATACGCTCTCTAAAGAAGCGAAGCAAAGCTTGACGGCGACATTGGAACACACCTTGGGCAAAAAAATCCTTATGAATGTAGCCGTTGATAAGTCTTTGATTGGTGGCGTGCTGGTACGCGCGGGCGACAGGGTCATTGACGGTTCAATTAAAGGCCGCCTTCAACACATGCACAAAGCACTACAGTGAGAGTGAGTAACAGCACATGCAATTAAACCCATCTGAAATAAGCGATCTGATTAAAAAGAAGATCGAAAACTTCGACCTGAGTGCCGAAGCGCATACAGAAGGTACCGTGGTCAGTGTGACTGACGGTATTGTGAGAGTACATGGCCTTTCTGAAGCAATGCAAGGTGAAATGCTGGAATTCCCAGGCAATACATTTGGGATGGCACTTAACCTTGAACGCGATTCAGTGGGTGTGGTGGTATTAGGCGCCTATCAGCATATCACTGAAGGCGATATCGTCAAATGTACCGGAAAAATTTTAGAAGTGCCTGTTGGCGAAGCGTTGCTAGGCCGCGTTGTTGACGCGCTGGGCAATCCTATCGACGGCAAAGGTGCTATTGACACCACTGAAACATCGCCCATTGAAAAAATCGCCCCTGGCGTTATCGCCCGTCAATCTGTAGACCAGCCAGTACAATTGGGCTTGAAGTCTATCGACGCGATGATTCCTGTCGGACGTGGCCAACGTGAATTGATTATCGGCGATCGCCAAACGGGTAAAACCGCGATTGCGATTGATGCGATTATCAACCAAAAAGGCACGGGCATTAAGTGTATCTATGTGGCGATTGGACAAAAACGTTCATCTATAGCCAACGTGGTCAGAAAACTCGAAGAACACGGGGCAATGGGTCATACCATTATTGTTGCCGCGTCTGCATCTGAATCTGCCGCGCTGCAATTTATCGCCCCTTATACGGGCTGCTCTATGGGCGAGTTCTTTAGGGATCGCGGTGAAGATGCACTGATTATTTATGACGATTTGACCAAGCAAGCGTGGGCTTATCGCCAAGTGTCTTTGTTGTTACGCCGTCCACCAGGCCGCGAAGCGTATCCTGGCGACGTGTTCTATTTGCATTCACGTTTGCTGGAACGGGCTTCGCGCATTAACGCCGATGAAGTTGAAAAACTGACGGGCGGTAAAGTGACAGGCAAGACCGGTTCATTGACCGCATTGCCGATTATTGAAACCCAAGGCGGTGACGTATCAGCTTTCGTACCTACCAACGTTATTTCGATTACTGACGGGCAAATATTCCTTGAAAGTAACTTGTTTAACTCGGGCATCCGTCCTGCGGTCAACGCAGGTTTGTCGGTATCCCGCGTAGGTGGTGCAGCGCAAACCAAGATCATTAAGAAATTGGGTGGTGGTACGCGTTTGGACTTGGCGCAATACCGTGAGTTGGCGGCATTTGCCCAGTTTGCATCTGATTTGGACGAAAGCACGCGCAAGCAAATCGAACGTGGTCAACGCGTCACTGAATTGATGAAGCAAAACCAATATTCGCCTATGTCTGTTGCGCAAATGGCTGTGTCTTTGTTTGCCGCGAACGAAGGGTTTCTTGATAGCGTAGAAGTCAACAAAGTCCTTGATTTTGAAGCCGCCTTACAGCTGTATATGAAATCAGAGCAAGCGGAGTTGATGAACACCATCAATGCAACCGGCGATTTTAATAATGAAATCAGCAGTAGCTTAAAATCCGCTATTGAAACTTTCGTTAAAACTCATAGTTGGTAAAAGGGTCTTCACATGGCTGTTGGTAAAGAAATACGCACAAAGATCGGCAGTATCAAGAATACTCAAAAGATAACCCGCGCAATGGAAATGGTTGCCGCGAGTAAAATGCGTAAAACAAAAGACAGAATGCAGGCAACGCGGCCCTATTCTAAAAAAATTGGCACGATCATCAAGCATTTGGCGCAAGCCAATCCAGAATACAAGCATTCTTACTTGTTTGCCCGCGAAGTCAAGCGAGTAGGGGTTATTGTCATCAGTTCCGATAGGGGCTTATGTGGTGGTTTGAATTCAAATTTATTTAGAAAGACGCTCACCCATTTATCGCAATGGGAAAAAGACAATATCGAAGTTGATGTTTGTGCTATCGGAACAAAAGCTTCTGGTTTCTTTGGCAACCTGAAAGTCAATTTAGTGGGGCAAGTGACTAAATTAGGCGACACTCCACGACTAAATGACGTGGTCGGTATCATCAAAATCATGTTGGATGCCTATGATGCGGGTAGGATCGATGAGTTGCATGTGGTCAGCAATGAATTCGTGAATACCATGACGCAGCGGCCTACTATTGAACAGCTCATACCAGTTGCAGCCTGTGAGCTGGATGAAAACTTAAGTGGACACTGGGACTATCTCTACGAGCCTGATGCAAAAGAAGTTTTGGATCATTTGCTGTCGCGGTTTGTCGAATCCAAAGTTTATCAAGGTTTGGTAGAAAACAATGCTTGTGAGCAGGCCGCCAGAATGGTCGCCATGAAGAGTGCTTCGGATAATGCCGGAAACCTTATCAAAGAGTTACAGCTGGTCTATAACAAAGCCAGACAAGCTGCTATCACTCAGGAAATTTCAGAAATTGTTGCTGGTGCCGCCGCTGTTTAATCCAGTAGGGGCAGATCCTTGGGGCAACCACTAGTGCTTGCCCCTACAAGCCCCCAAGCAAAATGACACAACACTTAGAGGACAACTCAATGAGTTCGGGTAAAATCGTTCAAATTATCGGCGCGGTTGTTGACGTGGAGTTTTCACGCACAGACCTGCCAAAAGTATATGACGCCTTGATCGTACAAGGCAAAGATTTGGTATTGGAAGTACAGCAGCAATTGGGTGACGGTGTCGTCAGGACGATTGCGATGGGCAGCACCGATGGCTTAAGCAGGGGTTTGGTGGTTGATAATACCAACGCGCCTATTTCTGTGCCTGTCGGCAAAGAAACCTTGGGCCGCATCATGAACGTCTTGGGTCAGCCTATCGATGAAAAAGGCCCTATTGGCGAACAAGTTAAATGGGGTATCCACCGTGAAGCTCCTAGCTATGCCGAACAAGCTGCTGCGAATGAACTGTTGGAAACTGGCATTAAAGTTATTGACTTGGTTTGCCCGTTCACCAAAGGCGGTAAAGTCGGTCTGTTCGGTGGTGCGGGTGTAGGCAAAACCGTCAACATGATGGAATTGATTCGTAACATCGCTATTGAACATAGCGGTTACTCGGTATTCGCAGGTGTAGGTGAACGGACGCGTGAAGGTAACGACTTCTATCACGAAATGACCGATTCTAACGTAATCGACAAAGTATCGTTGGTTTATGGACAAATGAACGAGCCACCCGGCAACCGTTTACGCGTGGCCTTAACAGGCTTGACAATGGCGGAGTATTTCCGTGATGAAGGCCGTGACGTATTGTTCTTCGTGGATAACATTTACCGTTATACCTTGGCGGGTACAGAAGTATCGGCATTATTAGGCCGTATGCCTTCTGCGGTAGGTTATCAACCTACTTTGGCGGAAGAAATGGGTGTTTTGCAAGAACGTATCACGTCAACCAAAACAGGCTCTATTACCTCTATCCAAGCGGTTTATGTACCTGCGGACGACTTGACTGATCCGTCACCTGCAACTACTTTCGCCCACTTAGACGCGACCGTGGTATTGTCACGCCAAATTGCCGAATTAGGGATTTATCCTGCGATTGACCCATTAGACTCAACCAGCCGTCAGTTGGATCCATTGGTCATTGGTCAAGAACATTACGACGTGGCGCGTAACGTACAAGGCATTTTGCAACGTTACAAAGAATTGCGCGATATTATCGCCATTTTGGGTATGGATGAATTATCAGAAAGCGATAAATTGATCGTAGCCAGAGCGCGTAAAATGCAGCGTTTCTTGTCCCAGCCATTCTTTGTTGCGGAAGTGTTTACCGGTTCACCAGGTAAATACGTTTCCCTAAAAGACACGATTGCTGGCTTTAAAGGCATCATTAATGGCGAATACGATAATATCCCAGAACAAGCGTTCTATATGGTGGGTACTATTGACGAAGCCTTAGAAAAAGCGAAAAACTTAAAAGGCTAAGCCGTGTTGCTTCCTGCTTAATCAGCAGGAAGTCAATTGACAAAACAGGTAATAACATGACCATGACTGTACATGTAGACATCGTAAGCGCAGAACGTGAGATTTTCTCCGGTTTGGCGGAGATGGTATTTGCCCCTGCCGAGTTGGGCGAGGTGGGTATTTCTCCTCGCCACGCGCCGCTCATCACTAAATTAAATCCTGGCGAAGTCAGGGTGAAAGTCAGCGCGACTGAAAGCTATCCGTTCTTTATTTCTGGTGGATTGTTGGAAGTGCAGCCTCACTTGGTGACAATCTTGGCGGATACGGCAATCAGGGCGCATGACATCGATGAAGCCGCTGCATTGGATGCAAAAGTCAAGGCAGAAGAAGCCTTGGCAGATAAGTCAGGCAAAATCGATTACGCAACAGCCCAAGCAGAATTGGCGCAAGCTGTAATGCAATTAAGGACTTTGGACAGACTCAGAAAGCGCGGTGGTTAATGGCGCAGTAAACGCGGCTTAACAATTTAAAAAGCTCGATAACGACTTTCGCTATCGGGCTTTTTTGTTTATTAGGAATTCAAATGAAAATTACAACTATTATTCTTGCAGCGGGTAAAGGCACGCGTATGCGTTCAGAGTTGCCCAAAGTGTTGCACCCAATAGCCAATAGACCGTTATTGCAACATGTGTATGACATGAGCCACCAGTTGCCAGACAATGCGATTACTATTATTTACGGGCATGGCGCCGAATTGGTCTTGTCTACCTTAAAAAACTTAGATGCGAGTTGGGTGGAACAACGCCAACAATTAGGCACAGGCCATGCCGTGCAACAAGCGAGTGGGCAGATTGGGGATACTGACACGGTATTGATTTTATACGGTGATGTACCCTTATTAAAATTAAGCACCGTCCAGACCTTATTGGCTAATGTCAATGCGCAAACACTGGCTTTATTGACCGTGACCCTCGACAATCCCTATGGTTACGGACGTATCGTGCGTGATGCTTCGGGAGCGGTCACCAAAATTGTTGAAGAAAAAGATGCGACCCCAGAAGAAAAGCTGATTCAAGAAGGCAATACGGGTATCTTGGCGGTGCAGGGTGATAAACTTAAGCAATGGCTAAACCGCTTGGGCAACAACAACGCCCAAGGTGAATATTATTTGACCGATGTCATTGAAATGGCGGTGGCAGACGGCATTAAGGTCGTCACTAGCCAACCGGAAACCGTAGATGAAGTGTTGGGCGTCAATAACCGTCTCCAGCTCAGTCATTTGGAGCGCGTTTACCAACAAGAACAAGCCGCCACCCTGATGGAGCAAGGTGTCACCTTATTGGATCCGGCTAGGTTTGATTTGCGCGGTACGATAGCTAGCTTAGGCACAGATATTGTCATAGACATCAATGTTATCCTTGAAGGCACCACCAGCATAGGCAATAACGTTAAAATCGGTGCCAATTGCCATCTGATTAACGCCACTATCGCCGATAATGTCGAAATTTTCTCCCATACCGTCATAGAAAATGCAGTCGTCGGGCAAGGTAGCCGCATTGGGCCATTTGCACGCTTGCGCCCAGAAACCGAAATTGCCGATAACGTGCATATTGGCAATTTTGTTGAAATAAAAAAGTCTACTGTTGCAACAGGCAGCAAAATAAACCATCTAAGCTATATTGGTGATGCCAGTGTAGGGGCGAAAGTCAATATAGGTGCAGGGACGATTACCTGCAATTATGATGGGGTCAATAAATTTAGGACCGTTATTGAAGACGGTGCGTTTATCGGCTCAGATTCCCAGTTGGTCGCGCCCGTCACTATCGGCAAAAATGCGACCATAGGCGCGGGTTCAACCATCACCAAAGATACCCCTGAAAACCAATTGACCTTAAGCCGAATTAAGCAATTTACTATTTCAGGATGGCAACGGCCCGTTAAACAGGAAAAATAATTATGTGTGGAATAGTTGGTGGAATAGCGCAACGTAATATCGTGCCCATATTGTTGGAAGGCTTAAAGCGTCTGGAATATCGGGGTTATGATTCAGCAGGTTTGGCAGTCATTAATGAACAAGCCATTTATCGGAAACGAGCCTTAGGTAAGGTTGTTGGCCTTGAAACCATGCTACACAAAGGTCCTATAACGGGCCATATCGGCATTGCCCACACCCGCTGGGCAACGCACGGCAAACCTAGCACCGCCAATGCCCATCCTCATGTGTGTCGGGACAAAGTGGTAGTCGTCCATAACGGCATTATCGAAAACCACGAGCATTTGCGCGGCACGTTAAAAGCAGACGGCTATGAGTTCACGTCCGAGACCGACACAGAAGTTATTGTGCACCAAGTGTTCCAAGCCTTGGAAACCGCCGACAATTTGTTGGCTGCCGTCAAGCTGACGATTAAAAAACTTGATGGTGCATACGCTTTGGGCATCATGAGCACCACCGAACCCAACACCTTAATCGCTTGCCGAAAAGGCAGCCCGTTAGTCATTGGTGTGGGCATAGGCGAGTATTTTGTCGCATCTGATGTGGCGGCCTTATTGCCCGTGACCCAACGCTTTATATTCCTAGAAGAAGGCGATATTGCGGCGATAACCATAGAAGGCGTGACTATTTATGATGCCGATGACCAAATCGTCGAGCGCCAGATCAAAGAAAGCCAATTAACCGCCGATTCGGTTGATAAAGGCAGTTATCGGCATTACATGCTAAAAGAAATTTATGAACAGCCCTTTGCCATTTCGCAAGCCTTAGAGGGACGTTTTACCCGTCACCATTTGCAAGAAAGCGCATTTGGACATAATGCGGCAACAGGGTTTGACAATATTAAATCGGTGCAAATATTGGCGTGCGGCACCAGTTACCACGCGGGCTTAGTGGCCCGATACTGGTTT
>JABFST010000259.1 GCA_013140465.1 Methylococcaceae bacterium | reverse complement strand
AGGGGGATTTGTATTAGCATGACTCTCTTATTGTCTATTGCCTAGTTGCAGGTAGGTCGGTAAGCTTGTTGGCGTTCGGCTATCTTATACTACATGTAGTGGCTACCCCACGAAATCGGGAAGAGCCCAAATTTTTGGTAGCTGTCGGCTTCGGACAGGTTAATCACCAATAAGTCATCAGGGCGATCTTTAAAATAGGCCAACACCGATTGGTTGTACTGTTGGTAGTGGTTAAGCAGTGCGGTCTTGTTGTAAATGTCAGCATCGGTACCGCCTTGTAATTTAAGGGCGCGTAGCATAAAGCCTTTGCGGACATAGTTTGCTTGGCTTAACACGGCGGCGGTGGGGATTTGCCCGCCGCCAAAGAGTTTGGCGTGAAAACGCGTAATAGAGCTATACCCTTGTTCGGGGCTGTCCCTTAGAGTGAGGATAAATTTGCTGCCCGGGTAGGCGTTATCGAGATGCTTAAAGGTTTCCGGCCAACTGAAGGGGACATCTTGAAACACTTGCGCCGATTGGCAATAGGCAATTATAGGCTCGAAGTTGCCGTCAAAATAATGGCGGTCTGCCAAGAGTTCGGCTTTGCGCTGGTCGCCCACAGGATAGCCTAAATCTAAAAACGCTTGTTTGAGCGACGTGGTGCCGGTCTTATTACGGCCTATGCAGAAATATTTGGTTTTGCCTTGGGCCCGAAGGCGGTCTTGGCGCTTAGCGAGTTGGGTTTTTATGGGCCTGAACAGGTAAGCGGGCAATTTGGTTAATTTTTGGATGGGCATGATGATAACAATTAAACAAACACAGGCGGCCTTAAAGCCGTGGGCTTAAGGGCTACTCACTTAAAGCGGGACTGAGGAGCCGTTGGCTGAGCGGAGTCGAAGCCGGCGGCGGGATTCGCTTCGACTCCGCTCAGCGAACGACACCCAAACTGTCCCAGCTTAAACGGGAAGCCGGCTTAAGGCAAAAGCGTAGTATAGGGATGTTATGTTTATGCAATAAGTAAGCCAGTGACTTTACAACAGTTGCTTAGGGCTTTTTCGGCAGTAAGAGGTAGGTAGAAGTGTGTGATATGACCTGATTTTTTGAAAAACAGGTCATTTGACGCGATTTTTGCAAGGTGGCTATAGGAGGTTATGGCATTACGCCAGTCATCAGTCAGGCTGGATGGGCTGTTTTGCGGCTGACCAGCGTTGGTATTTTCTTAAGAGTATTTTAAAAATCACCCACGGGTCTTTTATCAGGGCCTTGGCGAATAAGATGCCATTAAAGCTGCGGTAATCCCTGAGTAAGGCAACGGCGGCAACCAAATCCACCCAAGCCAGTTTTTGTCGCAGTGGCTTTTGGTAGTCTTGGCCTAAGTAGTCCAATAGCCCAAGATATAAGGTGTAGCGCAAAGCCCGTTCTTTGGTCGGGTGGATAGGGGTTTTGGTCATGCCGCTATCATGATGCCTATAAACGCCGCGTGGCTGGGCATCGTAATAACAAGGGCCCAGACTGGCTGCCAGCAATTCGATAGCGATGTCGCGGCTGATGATCTGATAAAAAAATGCGGGCATAGGCTTGGGTATGGCGCTTTTGCGGATCATCAGGCTAAGCGTGGGAATAAAATGCTCGCGCAAGATGTCGTCAAAATAATGCACGCGCTTTAATACCGGGGCATAAGGGGTATAGGACGTGCCTGTGATGGTTTCGTCTAGCACCGTGACGGCATGGGCCATCATTGAAAAATCACTATGCGCGTTTAAATAATCGGCTTGGGTTTGTAGTTTGTGGGGGTCAGTCCAATAATCATCCCCTTCACAAATGGCAATATAATCACCTTGTGCATGGGCCAGCGCATTTAACAAGGGAGATGCCCCCTTGGAATATTGATTCTCTGTCTGAAATATCGGTTTGATGAGGTGTGGGTAGCTTTTAACATAAGACCGGACTATCGCCGCTGTGTTATCCGTAGAGACATCTTCATGAATAATGATTTCAAAGGGAAACGTGGTTTCTTGCAGTAAAAAACCATTAATGGCTTCTTTAATATAAATTTCATGATTAAAAGTGGCGCAAATAATGCTAACTAAAGGTTTTTTGTCTGACCAGCTGGCCATTATGTCATGTTCGTTTTTAGGGATCATATAGTATTTTTGTGGTGTTTTAAAATGGATGCCCTCAACATTTTCGTTTTTGCCATTGTTGCATTATAAAAAATAATCCGATATTGGCGGTAATCGTGAAGCCTACTACAAGGCTTAAGAATGCCGCCAAGGCAATTCTGCCTTGAAGATTGACGACATCGATCACTATGGAAAAAAATGTCAGACATAAAACGGTAAGCAATAGCCGAGGTAGAAGATCTATAAACAACCACCGGAAATGCAAGCCAGGCGCCAAACGGTTGTGGACTATGCTCGGAAAAATAAAAAACGTGGCCAAGCGTAAGGCAAACCACGCATAGGCTACACCCAGTGCACCATAATGGTTGGCAGCAAAAATGAGTATAGGCAACTGGGCGATGGTATTTATGGTTGAATTGATAACTTGCAGGCGTAGTTTGCCGTACGCATATTGCAGATAATATTGGAATGATGATATTGCTAGAATGCCATTGCCTAGCATAAGCCATTGTAATATCGGCCCACCCCAGTTTGCAGCCCCCAAGTCTCCAGTCCAAGCAAATAGAACCTGTTTGGCAAACAAGGCGAGCGTACCGGCGATAGGGAAAATAAGCGTGGCGACTAATTGTGTGGATTTGCGGTAGAGTCCCAGCATGTCGGCTTCGTTGCCTTGTGATAATAGCAGGGTCATGCGCGGCAATATAGCTTGGCTTACAGGGTTGGTCAGTGTCAATAATCCATTTGCGATAACGGCCACCAAGGCAAAATAACCATATTCTTTTAGTGGTAACAAATGCGAGAGAATTAACTTATCGGTTTGGGTTAGGAGTATCCATAAGCTAGAGGTATAGGCAATACTGCCAGTAAAAGGTAGCACGGCTTTTAAGGTCGGCCAAGAAAACCCATAAAACTGTAGCTTAGCTTTAGGCATGAGAACATAAAATTTGATACCCAGCACCGCCAGCTCAATAAGGCTGACCGCCAATTGAAATTCAAAAAAATGGGTGGCTTGCTGTGTCACCCAGCGTAGCATGCCGTAGACCAAGACATAGCGTAAGCTGGCAATAACGATATTAGCCGCATTCAACCACACCATTTGTTCCATGCCCTGGATACCGCCCCGATATAGCGAACCAAACCAGCGCAAGCCAATGATGATGCCCATTAGGGTAATGCAATAAGACACGTCCGTTTGTGGCAGGGTTTTCACAGTCAACCATTGGCTAGCTATCCACGGGGCAGCTAGGTTAATGCCAATCCCTATACCTAGCGAAAGCACTGCAAAAACTACTTCTATGCTACGCACCAATTGACGCAACTTGCCCAAGTCATTGCCCACAAGTCCACGCTGATGGGCGCACTGCCGAGCTAAGGTCGGTGACAAACCCATGTCCAATAGTGCTAGCCACGCAGCCATCACGGTAAAAAAACCAACTAAACCATAAGCCTCCCCTCCCAAA
Organism: Methylococcaceae bacterium; assembly: GCA_013140465.1. Taxonomy (GTDB): domain Bacteria; phylum Pseudomonadota; class Gammaproteobacteria; order Methylococcales; family Methylomonadaceae; genus Methylobacter_C. Next base: position 7,208 of record JABFST010000259.1, on the reverse strand, counting down.
TAGGTGAGGTAAAAAGGCAGCATGAAGATACCAATTAGCGTGGTATAGCCTTGGCCGATGTAATTGGCGATAGTGTTTTTCTTTAAGCTCAAGGTGGTTAGTAAAATGGGCTAGGATGGCAATTATTTAGAATTAAACAAACAAGTAGCCTCGATGCGGCAAAGCGTGAATCGAGTGCTTGTAGGCTTCGGAAACAGGGATTCCAATGAGTTGCGTTGAGGCTACTTGCTTATAATCAACACAAACTCATTACAACCTGAGCCACCCCCACAAGTCTTGAGGGTATTTAACCCAAAACCCTACCGATCAAAGAAATCAATGATTTCTTCGGGTTTGGCAATTTCAAAAGGATAGTCGCCTATTCAATCAACAATGTCCCGCAAAGCGGACATCCCGCGGATACCTCCGTAGTTGTTCCAAGACTTTAGCGGATTGCCATGTAAGGCATCACGGATAAAAGTCAGGCTCCATTGCCTTAGCAAGGAATAAACTTTAAGCGGAAAGCGCAGGGATGGATATTTGTTGTATAAGCGTTTAAGCATTGTCCAACGGCGGCTTGCTGCACCTTGGTCATTGTAGATGGCGATAAATAAAAGGCCGCACCCTTTTACCTTGGGGGCAGTATTGCCTAATGCCTGCCTCATTGCCCCGGTGTGATGCAAGACACCCCAGGAATAGACAATATCAAACGTACCGAGCTTAGCCAGATAATCAGCATATAAAACAGAACCCGTTTCCACCACCCAAGCCGGGTCATCGGGAAAATAACGTTGTTTAAGTTCCGCCGTACAAGCATAAGATTGTGGGTCGTAGTCAAAAGAATGCACGTTGGCACCCAGCCTTTTTGCCGCAAAGCTAAACAAACCGCTGCCTGAGCCTATATCCAGAAAGGTTTTTCCGCTTAGGTCCGTTAGGCCTAGCATTTCCTTCAGGGAGCGTTCGGTCTCAATTATCCGCTGGTCATCCAGCAACAAAAGGAATTGCGCCCAATTTTCACCAAATGTAAAGCGGTTGCCACTTGCCACTTCATCGGCATGTTGTTCTATTTCGCCCAAAGTATGTCCTTTTTAAATAATACATTTTTAAATAATACATTGTGTTGTTAAACAAATCGACTTAATTCCATTGCCTTCCATAGCGACCACTGATCCGGCCCACGAACTTACAGCTCCCCTATTGAAGCCACAATTTGGCCTAAGGTGTTTAGTGCACCTATGTTTTCATCAGGAATCTAATGTCATATTGCTGTTCAATCGCAAGCAATAATTTTTGTTAAAAATTTAATCGTTGAGTAAGTGGTGAAAGTTATCGCGTTATGTCGTGAAGTAGAATCGCAGCCAGTTGCTGTATTTCGTTGGGGATTAATGCGAAGATTTAAAGTAATCATAAGCATTTTCCAAATAGTGAATTTCTGAATTTGCTATTTTTATTTCATTCCTTGATTCTAAGCTATCAATCATATCAATACTCATGTCTAAATTAAATCCAAAATCAGAATATCTTTTTTTGATAACTTCAGCAACAGCCTTTGGATTTAAACAGAAATCCTCATAGCTGATAATCAGTTTTTTATTTTCATGAATATTAAGCAGTTGTTCTTCAATAGACTTTTCAGTATAATATACTTGGCCTGCTATCTGATGATAAATATCCATATCCTTTAGCTGTTCATATTCTTTAGGTTTAACAGACCACCAGATGCTAGTATCACCATAAAATTTTTCCCTTGCCAGTAAAATTGACTGCATAATATATATTGGTTTACGGAAAATATATATTATAAGACTATCCGGAAAAGCCTGACAAAGTACATCAAGATTATATTGGAGGATTATGGCTTTTGCTGCAAATGGTCGGTTAAAAACCGATTCAATAGCAGCAATGCCTTTCTGCAAGCCTTTGATGTCTATCATTTTTAGATCATCGTCATCTAAATATTGAGGGTCGTATCTTGGTAGAAATTGTCGCCAGAAATGAAAAAATTCACTAGGCGCAAGCATGCCTTTAGCCTTTCCTATATCCGATTCCAAAGTTAATGCGTTTTCAAGAATACTGAGTTCATTCTTGAAATCATATTTAGGGTTAGTTAAAAGTTCGTGGATTTTCGCGCCTAAAAAGGGTGCATAGTAAAATCTCGACAAAAGATTAGTCGGAACAGCAAACCCTTTTGTTAGTGATAAAAACTGCATAAAGAGACTTGTGCCGCTTCGCGGATTGCCGACAAGAAAAAGTGGGGGCATTGCGGGGATAGCAAATCTATTTTCTATAGCCGCTTCGATTGGTCTAAGATACCCAGAAAGCTCGTCGAGCAATTTTTCAAGATCATTGTTTCTTCTGAAATTCGGTGATCTTAGATCAAGTTGATTAAGAAACAATGATTTATCGTCATTTTTTAATGCCATATTTTCCATTCCTATTTGAGTAGCGATTCAACAGCATCAGGGGCAAATACTGGGATTTTACATATGGACTGAACCTCTGCCCTTTCTGAAAAAGAGTCATCAATGAATATTGATTCTTCATGTTGTATATATTGTGATTTTCTTTCGCCGTTTCTCAAATGAATAACGGAATCAAATAGACCTTCCATTCTATATTTCGCTAGGCTGCTATGAATTTCTTCTGCGTGGCGTGTGAGCAAATTTATCTGGACGCCTTCATTTATACATTGGTACAAGAAGCTTATTAGATAAGTGTTGATCTTCTGGTCAATTAGAAGGCAATCATCAAAATCAACATAGGCAACCTTATAACTGATGTTTAACTTGAATCTGGAACATAGGGCACGATCCATCTCAATATTGAATGCGTTTGGCATTGCTTTGATTTTGTATCCCTCAAGCTCATAAATGTTCATCAGCGCAAAATTCACTCCCAGATTTCTATACATACCCATAGTTCCTGCCATACGGGGTGCAATTTCCATGAGTGCCAGATCGCCATCTTTTGTCTCCTTGACTTGAAAAAACCACATTCCTCGCATGTTTAAGTGCTTGTTTATTGTTATGGCAATATCTTTAATGCCATCCATAACCACTGGTTTTGTGTTAACACTAATTCCGTTGGATATTCGGCATCGTTGCCGTCCGCCATAGAAAATGAGATCACCGACATTATCAGTATAGCAGTCTATCGTGTATTCTGCTCCAGGTAGGTATTCTAGGATGAGTAGTTCTTGATTATAAGCTAAGTGGAATTGCGCTTCTTCTTTACTCATTACGAATACTGTTCCTTTCGAACCTTGCCCTACATCTGGTTTTAGGAAAACGGGAAATTCAGTTACTTGATTGATTTCCTTGTAAACATAAGGGGTTCGAATGATACCCTTGAAGAATTCCATTGTTTGTTTTTTCGATCTTGCAATACGGCATGTTTCAAGGGGTGACGTGATTACTGGGCACAGTAACTCGCCTTTATGCTGAGACTCGGCAAGTTGCAAGACAACACTGTCATGTGCAGGCAAAATGTAATCGATGTTAAGCTCCGTAATTACTTGATTGATACGGGACAGAAACATTGGTTCTGATACAAATGGGATATCAGATATATGACGCTCATAGACAAATTCGCCATGATCCGACTTGCTGCTACCACCAAACAGCTTGACTTCTTTGGAAAAGCGAAGCGACCTATGCAGTTCCAATCCTATTTCAGAGCCACATGGAAAGACAAGAACGTTTACTTTTTTCATGTTTAGATCCTTTTATCTAACCCAAAGCCTCGCCTGAGCGTTGAGCGGTATTAAGTTTTATGTATTCCATTTATTGATCTAGGGCTAGCCGCAAAATGGTGCAAATTGTAGCAATAGTTTCGTCTGTCAGCGTTGTTCCTGTCGGTAACACAACAACCCTATCCGCTACTTTTTGCGTTTCTAGTAACAACAGGCCAGCATGGGGATATAACTCACGGTAGGGCTTCATATTGTGGCAACCGGGCCAGAAATATTTACGCGCCAGGACATTTTCGGCATGTAAGGTTTGAATGATTTGGTCGCGGCTAATTGGGCAGTCCGCGCCCATTTCAATGACCACATATTGGAAATTGTTCTGCTCATTCACGTCGAACGGGAGTAAGGTGAGTCCCGGTAAATCCGATAAATCAGTGGCATAAGCGTGGTAATTGCGCCGATTGGCGGCAATCACGCTGTCGATGGCATCCAGATTAACCAAGCCCATCGCCGCAGCAACTTCAATCATTTTGCCGTTAGTGCCAGGGTGGATGACATTATCCAAGCCAGCAAAGCCAAAGTTACGCATCAAGCGCATGGTTTCCGCGAGTTCGTCATCGTTGGTGACGACCGCCCCGCCTTCAAAGGTATTAAAAAACTTGGTGGCATGGAAGCTAAACACTTCACAGCGGCCAAAATTACCGATTTTTTGGCCATGGTGTGAGCAACTAAACGCATGAGCGGCATCAAACATTAATTGTAGGTCGTGCTTATCGGCAATGGCTTGCAGGTCTTCGACGGGCGCGGCGCGTCCCCAAAGATGCACACCAATAATGCCCGTGGTGCGTGGCGTAATCATGCGCTCTACGGCAACTGGGTCAAGGTTGTGTGTTAGCGGGTTTATATCGGCAAACACTGGGGTGATGCCTTGCCAGCTTAAAGCATGGGCGGTGGCAATAAAGGTATAAGACGGCACTATTACTTCGCCTTGCAAACCTAAGGCGCGAATGGCAATCTCCAAGGCCACGGTGCCGTTACACATGGCCACGCAGTGCTTGGCGCCCAAATAATTGGCAACCCGCTGTTCAAAAGCTTGCACCAAAGGGCCGTTGTTGCTTAGCCAGCGGGACTCAAACATCGCATCGACGTAGCTGTTGAAAGCCTCACGGCTGCCGATGTTTGGGCGGCCTACATGCAGCACTTGTTCAAAAGCTTCTGGTGCGCCATTAATGGCAAGGTCTTGTTTGGATAAAATGGCTTTCATTACTCGCTTGTTGGGGGTCAGGCTGGGTGGTTAGATAGGGTTGCAGAAGCTTGTAACCTCGATTCTGTTTGGCTGCATCGAGGCGATCAGCCCACTCGGCAAAGCTGGTTTTGCTAACTTATCGCCATGGGTTGCCGTAAAAAATCGACAATAAATTGATAGCCTTGCTGGTCTACTAGCACTAAAACCAAAGCCATATCAACACTCATGTACTCATGGACAATACGGTTGCGTAAGCCAATTGCTGCATTCCGTTGTTGTAGTTCTGTGTCGCTGAGCATTTTTTTAGTGTGCAGGCTGGCAAAGGCAGCATAAGCAGAAACGGGGACAGGCTCACCTAACGCTTTTAATAAATGTTTGGCTTTGCCTATGGCGTTTTCAACCAATACTTGCAAACCATGTAGTGTACCATTTTGTTCTAGCTTACTGAGCGTTTGCCCAGAGTTAAGTTTTTCTTTGGCCTCTTGCAGCACCGCACTTTGTTCTTGGGCAATACGGCAACACTCTGAATAGTATAAATCAAGCCGCATAACATTGATCCCAGTAATAGTCTTCCAATTCGCGCCAAGTCCGCTGTAAAAAATAATGCCATGCCAGTGTATCATCCCCTTTAAGGACGATGCCTTCTTCTGCGGCCACCGCACGCATGGTAAGCCGTGCACGGCTTAAATCAATCAAGTCGATGTTGTGTTCACTTACGTTGAGCAGCTGTGCCAAGTTTCGCCGTAAGGTTTCTGTTTGCCCTAACACTGACATGATGTCTGCACTAGGCTGGCGATGCCAACGGATGGCAATATCCCAATCACTGTTAGCATGGGCTTTGCCGCTGGCCTGGCTGCCTACCAAAACAGCAAGCTCTAATTCTGGAATTTGTGCTAGGCCGTGATTTAAGCTGGCTAATTGAAGGTCGGTAGCGTGCATTATTTTCTGTTTAAAGCGGCCCAATAGGGGCGGGAGGTATTCAATAAAACCTCCCCTAACCCCTCCTTATTAAGGCATAGGTATCTACACAAGTTTGAGCAAGTTATAAAAGCACCGTCATACTGGCATCCATGCCGGAATGACGGGCTAATGACTTGTGTAGATACTTTTGCTTATTAAGGAGGGGGGCTGAATGTTTACGTTTGTGCTTTATTGTCCAAGAATTCCGTCATATCATCGTTTTGTACACGAAGGTAAATGTCTGCTACGGGCAAGGTTAAGCCTATGGCTGCAAAAGTAACCTCGTCGCCTAAAAAATAATGTTTGGGTATCCAGCCTTCGCTTCTTCTCATAACTTGTATATCTACAAAATCTTGTTCAATCAGCACATATTCCTTTAGGCTGGGGATGTTGATATAAGACATCAGCTTAAGGGTGGTATCGTTCCTGCGCGTGGATTTAGATAAGACTTCAACAATAATCGTCGGGGTTTCAGTAAAGTATGGCGTTGCATTATCAAACCGACAATCTACCATGACATCAGGATAAAAGAAATTTGAATTAATCTTTAGCTTCAGGTCTGAACCGAAAGGTTCACAAGGATTGTTTTCCAAGTGATTGGCAAATTTGCTTAAAACGTTGACTGATATTCTTTGGTGATTAGCACTGCATTCAGCCATTGCATAAACAACACCTTCTATGAGTTCATGTTTTACTTCACTAATAAGTTCCCCTTTCAAATAATCGTCTCCACTGATTAAACCCGTATTTTTTAAAGCTAACGTAGTATCACTCCAAAATTGCTGAGGCATTTTACGCTATAACGGGCTTTGGGTGTGGGCTAGCGGTGCAAGATCAGTTCCAACACCAGCTTGCTGCCAAAATACGCCAATAATAGCGACACAAAGCCGATAAGTGTCCATTGTATGGCGATTTGCCCGCGCCATCCGTAGCGTTTGCGGCCTAATAGCAGTCCGGTAAAAATCAGCCAAGCCAAAATGGACAGCACGGTTTTATGGACGAGGTGTTGGGCAAACAAATCTTCTATAAACAAAAAGCCGCTGATGAGGGCTATAGTCAAAAATAAAATGCCCGTCATCAGCATTTGGAACAATAGCGTTTCCATTGTTTGCAAGGGCGGCAAGGATTGGATCAGCCGTTTAGGGGGGTGGCTTTTGAGCTGTTGGTCTTGTATCGCGAGCAATATGGCTTGTAGCGCGGCGATATTTAGTAGGCTAAAAGCAATGATTGAGGTCAGGATGTGGGTTGCCATCGCCCAGTTGTAATCGCTGGGGGCGGTGTTGTGGGCAAAGTTTAGCTCTAGCCCTAGCATGATGGCGGCAGTCGGAAATATCG
>JABFST010000377.1 GCA_013140465.1 Methylococcaceae bacterium | reverse complement strand
GGATAAAAATTGCCCGCCAACGCAAACCCCAAACCTTTGGCTTTGGTGTCGGCATTGCGCAACAAATACAGGCTGCGCTTGCCTAGCACTTGCTGTCCGGCTGGCGACTGGTAAAACGCCTCCAGATCACGCACAAACTGCACTTCGCTAGGCGCATCAAAAGCCAGCGGGCGCATTTTTAACGGCAGACTGCCATCGTTTAGCGATGCACCCGACTGGCTAGCAAACCACGGATAATATAAATGGTGTCCAAAACTAATCGCCACCATTTGCCCGGCATTCCACTGATTAGCCTCGCCAATTTTGCCCGCCTTCACCAGTGCTTGTAGAGCCTTAATTTTGGTCTCATATTCCGCACCGTTTTCGCTATTTTCTATCGCAAAATGAAAGGTTTGGCGCAAGGCTTTAGCATCATGTTGGATAGCCACAATCGCGTAGAACTGGCCTTCATAAGCCATTTTTAGCGACTTATAAAAACGCTCGGTATAGTCCTGCAATAAGCGGATCAGAATATCTTCTTGCTTGCGGATGTCGGCGATGCTGTTAATGCTTAGCTCCGCTTCTGGAATATACAGCGTGTACCAATCGTCATGCTGCACACAAAAATCCACTAAACGCGAACGTTGCACGCGTAAATTGCTCCAACTGCGAAGTAATTTAAACGCCTGTACCGCCAGATAAATCCGGTCGAAATCAAACCAAGCCATTGCTGCTTTAGCCAGCTTACCTTGATGACGAAGAGTGGCAGTCGGCACTGACCCGTCTAAGTGCTTGCCCGCCGCCATCGCCTCGATTTTAGGGTAATAATCCAATTCGATATACGCGGGTTTCATTTTTCCGGCAAACCCTTCTGGCACTTCATAAAGAACAGGAAAATGGCTGCGCTTGAAGCCCTTAACTTGGTTGTCCTTATAGCCATCTTTAAGCGCCAGTGTTTTCAAGGTATGTTTAGGTAGATTGCTACGCGTTTCAAAATTCAGCTCCAGCATTTCGTCGGTAGTCGTCAGCCCTTCTTCTTGCAGATATTTTTTAAAATCCGCCATATAACCCGCATTGACACCAAAAATGTTCAGCGTTTCTAAGCGTTCTAAATGGATGCCTTTGGGACGTTCGCCTAGGGAACTGCGTTTAAGCGAATATTCCTTGCCTTTAAGGCGCACCCCGCGCCCAAATAACTGGATGATTTGCGAGCCTTCGCCTTTGCCCATATTCAACAAGCCCATCGTCGAAACCCGCCAACTGCTCCAGCCTTCGGTAAACTTACGCGAGCCTATCAACACATGCAGATGGCTATTTTTAGCATTCAACGAACCAAATAACGACGTGCTAAAGTCATCCGCTTCGGTATCGAATTCACTCAAACCATCCGCCATCTTAAAAAACCCCGCATCATCGCCAATGGTAATCAGGCCAAACGGTTGAGCATCGCCGACCCGCAACGCCAATTCGCCTTTACTGTTTTTTAGGTTGACGACTTTCAAGCGTTGCCGCGCTTCGGCATTGAACAGTTTTTTAAGAATATCGGCGTAAACGCTATCCGCATCGAATGACAACAACGGGGCAAAACGGCCTTGGAAAATATTGCGGCCTTTGGCATCCAGCAACCGCGCGGTATCTGCCAACAAATCCCTTAGCCACGCCTTGGTTTTGGCCTCGTCATTTAAAAAACCCGCCAAAAATTTCAGCACCTGCAAAATGTCCGAATCTTCACCCGCCACCGTATTACCAACAAACACCCACAAAGGCTTTTCGATATTAAAATCCGATAGCTGGTTTTGGCCTTTATGCCATAAATATTGCTGCTGATAAAAACTCAACAAACACGCGGTTAAATACTGGCGTTTACACTCGCCATCCGCGTAAGTGCTGTCGTTTAAATTGAGGATCAACGATTCCTTGCCGTAACCGTCTTCATAGAAAAACTTATAGGAATAATCAAACAAAATGCTTTTGGCGTAAACTTCGCGTGTTGCTAAGGTACGGGCTTTGCGCTTTTCGGCGTTGGTCAGCGTTAATTGTGCCATTTGCCCAGCATCCAGCTTTTTCAGATTGGTAGTTTCAAATAAAATTTTGGCTTTTTTCTTCAGCACCTCCTGCTCCGCCTTAAGCACCGTCAAACCTTTCGCCACCGCCTGCCCGAAAGTGGCGGAATACTCAAACGCAAAACCACCGCGCACCAGTGATTCGCGGCGGCTCATCCAAGCTCCATCCGCCGTACCCGTACCCCGATGGCCTTCATCCACCAACACCAGATTATTGCCCTCGAAGGCTTCGACTGCGACGGTTTTGTCGCCCATCTTTTCGCCTAGCTTGTTGATGTCGATAATTTCAATCGTGCCTTTGTAAAGGTCGCCACGGTTTTTACTGAATAAATGGCAAAAATCAAAACCCGATAACTTTAACTCCAGCAAATGCTGGTTCGATAAACCTTCATTCGGGGTCAGCAAAACAATTTTGTCGGGGTAAGCATCCTTTTTACCGTTTTGGAAATAATGCAAATACTGCAAGATATTAACGTGCAGCAACAAGGTCTTGCCGCTGCCTGTGGCATTCCAGAACGCCAGCTTATTCAGCTCATCCGCCACAAAAGGCTGGAAACCATGCTCTGCCTCTTGCCCGGCGTTAAAGGTTTGCAAAGCTTGGTTCAAGCCGTCCAGTAATTGTTGGCGGTGGTTAAAATACCAATCCAGATAAATCTCAGTAAACAACAACGACAAATACTGAAAATACTTCATATTCAGCACCGTGCCTTCCAGCTTGTTGCGCTGTTCAGTGATGGCTTGCCAATGCTGGACGATGTTCAGGTCATATCGGCGCAACTCGGCATGGCTGATACGCCCCACAGCCAACAAGGTATGCGGCAATTCATGGAAAAACCCCGTTTGCCCGTCATCGCTGATGCCTTCGTGCCGATCTTCACCCAAGCGGGTTTTCAATGCCTGTAAACTGCCGCCTTGAAAAAAGCTCATCAGCCATTGGTTAAGCACTAGCTCTTGATGGAAACTGCGTTTTTTTTCTTTACTCATCGCTTAACTCTTGTTGTTGCTCCAGTTGTTCCAGCAAAATTGCCCGTTCTAATGTCAATG
>JABFST010000429.1 GCA_013140465.1 Methylococcaceae bacterium | reverse complement strand
CATTAACGACAGGATAAAGACCTGCGAGGTTTTTAAAACCTCGCAGGTCTGCCGCTGTTGCCTACAACGCATGAGAACTTACGATGGGGGATTTAACATGTGATTTACATCCCCCTCTCCCCAGCCATCTCCCTGAGGGAGAGGGGGCCAGGCACGGTGTAACCGGAACATGCCCTCTCCCTTAGGGAGAAGGGGCTAGGCACGGTGTAACTTATATAGATACCCAAACACTAGGCGAGTTTTACGCCACAGCCCTGCTTATCCCGCATCAGCAATAAGCTTCTTTCATTAACGAAAGATTTCCAACCAGCAAGGAATCACGATGACCAAATACATTTTCATTACTGGCGGTGTTGTTTCATCGCTAGGCAAAGGCATTGCAGCATCGTCGCTTGCCGCAATCCTTGAGGCGCGCGGCCTTAAGGTGACAATGACCAAACTTGACCCATACATCAACCTCGATCCGGGTACGATGAGCCCATTCCAACACGGTGAAGTGTTTGTCACCGAAGATGGTGCCGAAACCGATTTGGACTTAGGCCATTATGAGCGGTTTTTAAAAACCACGATGGCTAAAAAGAACAACTTTACCACTGGGCAAGTCTACGACAGCGTATTGCGCCGCGAACGCAAAGGCGAATACTTGGGTGCGACCGTGCAGGTTATCCCGCACATTACCGACGAAATTAAGCGCCGCATCTACTTAAGTGCCGAAGGCATGGACGTTGCGCTAATCGAAGTGGGCGGCACGGTAGGCGATATAGAATCGCTGCCGTTTTTGGAAGCCATCCGCCAAATGCGTTTTGAGCTGGGTTCTGACCGCTCCTTGTTTATCCATTTGACCCTAGTCCCCTACATCCGTTCAGCGGGCGAGATTAAAACCAAGCCGACCCAACATTCGGTTAAAGAATTGCGCACGATTGGTATCCAGCCCGACATACTCATGTGCCGTTCAGAGCGCCCCGTGCCTGTTGCCGAACGCCGTAAAATCGCCTTGTTTACCAATGTCGAAGAAAAAGCCGTCATTTCCGCCGTCGATGCCGATTCTATCTACCGCATCCCGCTGTTGCTGCACGAGCAAGGTTTGGATGAAATTGTGGTCCACCGCCTCAGGCTAGATGTGCCGCCCGCAGACTTAAGCGAATGGAAAGCCGTGCTGGAAGCGTTGGCGCAATCGGAACATGAAGTCAATATTGCCATCGTCGGCAAATATGTCGATCATTCCGATGCCTATAAATCATTGAACGAAGCCTTAATCCATGCGGGTATCCGCACCCGCACCAAAGTCAAGATCCACTACATCGACTCAGAAATTATTGAAGACGAAGGCGTGGCGCGGCTTAAAAATGTCGATGCGATTTTAGTGCCCGGTGGTTTTGGCGAACGCGGCGTTGAAGGCAAAATTGCCACCGTGCGTTATGCCCGCGAAAACAAAATCCCCTATTTGGGCATTTGCTTAGGGATGCAAGCAGCAGTGATTGAATTCGCCCGCGATGTTGCTGGCTTGGAAGGCGCACACAGCAGCGAGTTTTTACCCAAATCCCCGCATCCGGTGATAGGCTTGATTACCGAATGGACAGCCGAAGGCGGGCAGCTGGAAACGCGTGACGAAAACTCTGATTTAGGCGGCTCCATGCGTTTGGGCGGGCAACAATGCCGTTTGCAGCCCGATTCCTTGGCCTTTGCCCTCTACCAAAAAGATGTGATTACCGAACGCCATCGCCACCGCTACGAATTTAACAACCAATACCTAGACAAACTGGAAAAGGCCGGGATGCGCTTTTCCGGCAAATCCATCGACGGGCGTTTGGTGGAAGTGGTAGAACTCCCCGACCACCCGTGGTTTTTGGCGTGCCAATTCCATCCTGAGTTTACCTCCACACCGCGCAAAGGCCATCCGTTGTTTTCCGGTTTTGTCGCCGCTGCCTTGGCGCATCAACAAGCGGCTGCCAGCTAATGTCCTCGCCACTTTATGGGCGATGAAGTGACCTATGAGGCCATAGCCTTAACCGTACCCATCAGTGACATTTATGAGCGTGTGCAGAATGAGGATGTGAGCGCATTTTTGCGCGGGGAAGCCTTATAAACAGGCTTGGCAATTAGCGATTGCACTGTAGGTAAAGAGGGTTCTAAAATGCCCCTACAGTCTGTCCGTAAATGGCTGTATTGCACCGCTAGCTAGGAAATAGACCTAGTGTCTAATTGGAAAAGCTGGCGGTGACGCTATCACCCCTTTTAGGCGCAGCCGCCATGCACAGGTAGCCATGCAAACCGTATTAATTGTAGATGACGCACCCGAAAACCTGACTGTGCTGAGCGAACTGCTACAGCCGTTTTATGTGGTGCGTGTTGCAGTGTCGGGTGCGAAAGCCTTGCGTATAGTCGCAACCGAACCCTATCCCGACATCATCTTGCTGGATGTGATGATGCCGGAAATGGATGGCTACCAAGTGTTTGCGCAATTGCGGCAAGATCCGCAGACCCAAGCGATTCCCGTTATTTTTGTCACGGCAATAGACAGCTAAGATGCTGAACTGCGTGGCTTGGCAATGGGGGCGGTGGACTACATCACCAAGCCGATAATCCCGCCTATTGTATTGGCACGCGTGCGCACGCAACTGGAACTCAAGCAAGCGCGCGATAGGCTGTGCCACCAGAACAGCTATTTAGAGGCCGAAGTGTCCCGGCGTATGGCTGAAAATGAGGCCATCCAAGAAGTCAGTATCCGCGCTTTGGCGTATTTGGCGGAAATCCGAGACCCCGAGACGGGTCTTCATATCTTGCGCACCCAACGCTATGTGCGCTTGCTTGCCACCCTATTAAAAACCCACCCACGTTTTTGCGCGACTCTAAGCGATGCCTACATCGACACCTTAGCGCGTTCCGCCCCTTTGCACGATATAGGCAAAGTCGGCATTCCCGATGCCATTCTGCGTAAGCCCGGCAAACTCACGGCAGAAGAATGGACTATTATGCAAACCCATGCCCACTTAGGCAGCGAGGCCATCGCCAAAGCCGAGCGCGATAGCCATTATGCCGTAGGTTTTTTAACGGTCGCCAAAGAAATCGCCCATTGGCATCATGAAAAATGGGACGGATCCGGCTATCCAGATGGCCTTAGCGGCAATGCCATACCCTTGTCTGCGCGTATTATGGCCTTGGCAGATGTGGTTGATGCCTTAAGTTCACGCCGCATTTATAAACAGGCCATGCCGTTTGCCGAGGTGCGCTCGATTATCGCCGCTGGACGCGGGCAGCATTTTGACCCCGATTTGGTTGACACTTACCTCGCCAACTTCGCAGAGTTTTGTGCCATAGCCCAGCAATACCAAGACCTTCAGCCGGACTGAGCCGATGTTTGCCAAATTCTTAGCCCATCCCGATGCCGCCAAACGCAGTGCCATTTTGGCGGTAGTCCTTATTTATGCCTTATTTTCCGCGTGTTGGATTTTGTTGTCCGACGAGGTGGTGGCGCGTTTGTTTAACGATTCCAAACAAATTATCTTAATCGAAGTGGTTAAAGGTTGGCTGTTTGTTGCCATCACCTCGATGTTGCTGTACGCACTGATGCGCAAATGGGTGGGTCAAGGTGTAGGCCAGGCATTTCCTGTGGTGACTACGCGCATAGGCTTAACCTTTGTGTTGTTGTCTGCGTTTATTATGGTGTTTACGGGCGTGGGGGTGTCCAGCCACATTAACCAGCATAAAGAAACTGAGGTGATTAAATTACATGCGATAGCCGACTTAAAAGCCCAGCAAATAAACTATTGGTTAAAAGGCTTGCAAGACCATGCCAACATCGTCCAAACCAATCCCATTTTTGCCGAGCAGTATCGGCGCTGGCAAGAACGCGGTGATGCGGGCAGTGGCGAACAACTACGTATACGCCTACAACAACTGCTTGCTATTCAGGGGCTGTCTGCCATTTCCTTGCTTAATCCCCAAGGCGAGGTGTTGTGGCGTTCAACTGCGGTGACTGAACCCCCCACAAGTGCGCAATTGTCTAGCATTCCGCTGGTTGCCTTAGCCCATAAAAGCCATGTCATCGACCCTTATGTGGCAACCAACGGCAGCATTTGTATCGATTTGGTCATTCCCCTAGATGCCATGCAAGGTGCAACGCCGCTGGTCGTGCTCCAGATTAATTTGTCAGAGTGGTTGTTGCCTACTTTATACAATTGGCCTGTTCCTAGTGAATCGGGTGAAATTCAGTTGTTTAAACAAGATGGCGAACGCGTGCTGTTTATCCATCAGCCTCCCCAAGCCAAAGCCGATGCCGCCCTCATCAGTGTCGCCCTAACGCAGGGACACCAATTGGCGGCTATGGCCTTAAACCATACTGTGCCGAGCCAAGGCGATGTGTTGGTCGGTGATGATTATCGCGGCGTTGCGGCACTAGGGGTCGTCCATGCCATAGCGGATACGCCGTGGTATTTGCTGGCAAAATTGGACCAAACCGAGGTTTATGGCCCCGCCATGAAAGATGCCACTTGGATCAGCTTGGTCGGGATGTTGTTTATTTTTTTAATCGGTGCGGTGTTGTATCTGTTACGGCAAAGCCAGCAACTGGCGTTGGCGGAAGCCGTACATAGCGCACAGCAAGAACGCCTGAACACCCTGAATTTGCTTAATGCCATAGCCGACAGCTCGGACGACGCCATTTTTGCCAAAGATTTGCACGGGCAGTATATCATGTTTAACCGTGCTGCCAGCCAATTGACGGGCAAATCGGTAGAGTCGGTGTTGGGTGCCGATGACTATGCCCTTTTTCCGCCCGAACAGGCCGACAAGCTGATACAGGTTGGCCGGCAGGTGATTGCTGACAAAACGGCAAAAACCTATGAAGAAGAATTGGATGTGCCGGGCGGCAAAAAGGTATTTTCTGCCACCAAAGGGCCGTTATACGATAGTTTAGGCAATATTATTGGCTTATTTGGCATTTCCCGCGACATCACCGAGCGCAAAAAAGCCGAATTGGAACTGCAAGCCAGCGAACTCAGCTACCGCTCGTTGTTCGACAACATGACCAACGCTTACAGCTATTGCCGCATGGTGTACGAAAACGGCGAACCCGTAGACTTTGTGTTTTTAAAGGTCAACCCGGCGTTTACGCAGTTGACCGGTTTTACCGATGTCATTGACCTGCCCGTAAGTGCGCTGATACCCGGGCTTTACCAAAGCAACCCCGAAATGTTCAAAATTAAGGGTAGGGTAGCGATGGGCGGAGCGCCGGAACGCTTTGAAACCTATATTGAGGCGTTGCAAAGTTGGTTTGCCGTGTCTGTTTACAGCCCCAAAACGGCACATTTTGTAGCTATTTTTGATGTCATCACCGAACGCAAACAAGCCGAAAAAGTATTGCGCGACAGCGACGCGTTTAAACATGCCATTTTAGATTCGATTGATGCACAAATCGCGGTGCTGGACAATCGTGGCGTCATTACCGCCGTAAACCGCGCTTGGCAACAATTTTCCACCAATATCTCCCCCGAAATTGAAACCCTGACTGGGGCGGGCATCAATTACTTGGACATTTGTCGGCGTAGCGTCGGCCCTTACGCCCAAGAAGCCTTTGATGCCTTAGGCGGCATACAAGCCGTGTTGGAGAAACGCCTGGCCTATTTTTCCCTAGAATATCCTTGCCACTCCCCTAGCGAACCGCATTGGTTCATCATGGCTGTATCACCAATGGGTTATGGGCAAGAAGGCGTGGTCATTACCCACACCAACATCACCGAATATAAACTGGCACAATTGGCCCTGAATGAGCTGAACAATGACATTTCGGCAACCTTGCAAGCCATCCCCGATTTGCTGTTTGAGGTGGATGAACAGGGCCGCTACATCAATATTAAAACCACCCAAGAAGAGCTGTTAAGTGCGCCCTCGTTGTTGATTAACCATACCGTGTACGAAGTGTTGCCACCCGAAGCGGCGCAAACCATCATGACCGCATTAGCAGCCGCTAGCCGTGCCGGCACCGATTATGGGCGTACCATCACCTTGCCTAGGGGCAACGACGAACGGTATTTCGAGTTATCGGTGGCGCGTAAGGTAGGGCCTAAAGAAGACCATCCGCATTTTATTGTGCTATCGCGCGACATTACCGAACGCAAGGTTGCCGAAACGGCCCTTTTGCAACAAACCCAAGAATTGGCGGAACGCAATGTGGAATTGGAACGCTTTAACCGGATGATGGTCGGGCGTGAGCTAAAAATGATAGAGCTTAAGCAAGAAATAAACGCCTTGTCCGAACAACTGGGGCGAAAACCGCCTTATCCGCATACTGTCGTGTAAGGGATAGGCGCATCAAGCATTCCCTCATTTATCTTGTTTACGCACCCATACCCGCAGCTATCATCCAATATGGACACACCACTCAATATTCTCCTGCTTGAAGAACAGCCTGGCGATTTCCAATTGCTGGCGTGTTATCTGCAACGCTGTTTAACGGCATCCGAATGCCTAAGCGTACATACCCGCACAGCCCTGGATGCGGCCTTACAAAACCCGTGGCATGTTGTGTTAACCGGCTACAAGGTGTTGGACATGGAGTTTCGCACCTCGTTGCGGCATATCCAGCGTATGCAGCCTGATGTGCCGCTGATATTGGTGTCACAGGGGATCGGTGAAGAAACAGTAGTGGAACTGCTGCGCTTGGGTTTATGCGATGTAGTCCAAAAAGACAATTTAGTACGCTTGCTGTTTGTCGTGCGCCGGGCCGTGTATGAAGCCCATGAACGGCGTAACCAACAAGCTGCCGCCCAGGTGCGGCAGCAAGCCGAAAACGATGCCAAAGCTCAACAGCACCAAGCCCGCCGCGCCGCGCTCAACCTGATGGAAGATGCCATTGCCGCGCAAGACCGCGCCCAAAAGGCGAATGCCGCTTTGCGCGAAAGTGAGCAGCGTTACCGCATCTTATTTGAGATGAATCCGCACCCAATGTGGGTATACGATCTTAACAGCCTTGCCTTTCTTGCCGTCAACCATGCCGCCATTAGCCATTATGGTTACAGCAACGAAGAGTTTCTGGGCATGACCGTCACCGACATCTTACCGCCAGACACACAATGGCAAGTGATATGCCCGCCTAAAATCCCCGGTTATTGCGCACATCGGCGCAAAGATGGCAGCATTATTTTGGTGGAAATCAGTGTGCATCAAATTGATTTTGCCGGACGCGCCAGTAATGTGGTGCTGGCCTACGACATTACCTTGCGTAAACAAATGGAGCAGGATTTGCGCGACAGCGAAGAGCGTTTTCGGATTGCGACTGAAAACTTGCCGGACGCTTTTATCCTAATGGATGACCGGGACAATATCGTGTTATGGAATCCCGCCGCCGAGAAAACTTTTGGCTACTCCCAGCAAGAGGTGATGGGCCAACCTTTGCACGCAATCATTGCGCCGCCACGCCTACATGCGCAGGTAAAGCAAGGCTTGGCGCATTTTGCCAAAACGGGTGCTGGGGCGGCAGTCAATACCACCCGCGAGCTGCCAGCCTTGCGCCGCAATGGCGAAGAATTTCCGGTGGAATTGTCGTTGTCAGCCCTACAAATGGGCGGCAAATGGTATGCAGCAGGGGTTGTGCGTGACATTACCCAGCGCAAACACGCCGAAGAACAGTTGCGCAAACTGGCCCAAGCCGTCGAGCAAAGCCCCGAGAATACCGTCATCACTGATTTGGAAGCCAATATTGAATATGTCAACGCGGCGTTTTTGCGCAACTCAGGTTATACGCGTGAGGAAATTATAGGCCAAAGCCTGTGTCTGCTACATTCGGGCAAAACTCCGCAAGAATGCTATGCCGAGCTGTGGGCTACCATAGCCAACGGACAAACTTGGAAAGGGGAATTTATCAACAAACGTAAAGACGGCAGCGAATATATCGAGTTTTCTATTATCAGCCCCTTGCATCAAGATGGGTGCATTACCCATTATGTTGCGGTCGGTGAAAACATCACCGAAAAGAAACTGATAGAGCAGGAGCTGGAGCAACACCGCCACCATCTGGAACAATTAATAGACAAACGCACTGCCGAGTTGCGCCGCCAGAGCCATTCCCTACAGGCTCTGATAGACAGCTTGCCACACATGGCTTGGCTAAAAGATAGGCAAGGTTATTTTATCGCCGTCAACCGCGTCACAGCCGAAGCCAGCAACCACAGCAAAGCAGAGCTGTTAGGCAAAACCGACTTTGAGGTGTGGCCTACGGCCTTGGCAGAACGGTTTCGCGCCGAAGACGTAAAAGTCATGGCGACAGGTTGCCCCGTCACCTTAGAAGAGCGGTTCAATACGCC
Source organism: Methylococcaceae bacterium (assembly GCA_013140465.1). Taxonomy (GTDB): domain Bacteria; phylum Pseudomonadota; class Gammaproteobacteria; order Methylococcales; family Methylomonadaceae; genus Methylobacter_C. The sequence continues at coordinate 2,530 of JABFST010000429.1, read as the reverse complement.
CCAAGATGCGCTTTATGAAGTGTTTATCGCCCCGATCCTTGATGCCGACGGTACGGCTTTGGGGACGGTAGGGTTTGCTCGCGACATTAAAATGCAGCGGGACATTGAAGCTGAATTGGCGCGGCGTGCAAAAGTGGCGGAAGAGGCCACGCGCTCAAAGAGTACGTTCTTAGCCAATATGAGCCATGAAATACGCACCCCGATGAACGCAATTATTGGCCTGACTTATTTGCTGCGGCAAAGCACGTTGACGGACAAACAACAGGCACGCTTGGACAAAATAGATGCCGCTTCGCAACATTTGCTTGCCATCATTAACGACATTTTGGATTTGTCCAAGATAGAGGCCGATTATCTCCGGCTGGAGCAGACTGATTTCGCCTTGGCGGAAGTATTGGACCATGTCCATTCATTGATTGCCGACCAAGCGCGCAGCAAAGGTCTTAGCATCCGCGTAGACAGCGGCAATGTGCCGATGTGGCTGCGCGGCGATCCGACGCGCTTGCGCCAAGCCATGCTCAATTATGCGGTTAATGCCATTAAGTTTACCGAGCGCGGTCGGGTGTGCCTACGCGCCCAATGCCTAGAAGACACCGAGTCCGGTTTGTTGGTGCGTTTTGAGGTCGAAGATACCGGCATCGGCGTAGCGCCTGAACAACAAGCCTTGTTGTTTGATGCTTTTACCCAAGCCGATGCCTCTACAACGCGCCGTTATGGCGGCACCGGCTTAGGGCTGGCGATTACCCGCAAACTGGCAACCCTAATGGGCGGCGAAGCGGGCATGGACAGTGTGTTGGGGTTAGGTAGCTTGTTTTGGTTTACGGCAAGGCTACAACGCGGTCATGGCATTATGCCCAGTACCCATAAAACCGTGACGGCTGACAGCGAACAGCGCCTACGCCTATTCCATAAAGGCCGGACCGTGTTGCTGGCGGAAGATAACCCGATTAACCGCGAAGTGGCCTTGGAATTGTTGCACGGCGTAGGCTTGGCGGTGGACACCGCCGAAAGCGGGCGTGTTGCCGTGGAAAAAGTACAACATAACTATTACGACTTAGTGCTGATGGATGTACAAATGCCGGAAATGGATGGCTTGGCAGCGACTCGGGCGATACGCGCATTGCCCAACAAAAAGGCATTGCCCATCTTGGCGATGACCGCCAACGCGTTTGATGAAGACCGACGTGCGTGCTTGGCGGCGGGTATGAATGATTTTGTCGCCAAACCGGTTATCCCCAAAACCTTTTACAACACTTTATGGCGTTGGTTGTCGGTGGGTGGACCTACCGAACTGTCCGACACCGCATCTGCCACTGATGTTGCCCAACAAGACGTAAAATCCGGCGAGTATCAACTGGCAGCTATCCACGGCTTGGATGCTGCCATAGGGCTGGTGGTGTTTAAGGGCGAAACCCACAAATACCTACGCTTGTTACAACGGTTTGCCGATAGCCATAAAGACGATATGCGCCTAATCCAAGCACAGCTGGATGGCGACAATAAACCCGAGGCACAACGCCTTGCGCATAGCCTGAAAGGCGTTGCCGCCAATTTGGGGGCGTTGGCGTTGGCTGATTGGGCCGGGCAAGTAGAATCGGCTTTGCGTTCTACGCCACCCGACGACAATTACCGCGACTTGTTGCGGCAAGGTGATGACTGTTTGCAGCAATTGGTGACTGCTATTGTGCAATTGCCTAACCTAGCTGCCGTAGAGGACGGCGGCAATACGCCCGAACGCCTACCCGAACAAGTGTACGCAGAATTGGCGGCTTTGCTGGCTGAAGACAACAGCCGCGCCAACCGCTTGGCACAACAATACGCCTCTGTCCTAAGCCAGCAATTAGGGACGGATTTTGCCGAGTTTATGCGGCAATTAGATGCTTTCGACTACGATGCCGCGTTAGCGACCTTAACCAAGCACACGCAACCTTAACGCATTAAAACGCAGTGTCAGCACCCTGGTTTGGGGTGTCGCTGATAGGCAGCAAATCCAATAAACTCAGCACATTTAGCTGGATAGCCAAGCGCGTAAGCTCAATATCGCTGTTGACACCGAGTTTGCGCTTAATCAGGTAATGGCAATTGCTGACAGTTTTGGGGCTGATGTTAAGGATTTGGGCAATCGCGGTTATCGGTTGTGCCGCCACCAATAACCGCAAAATCTCAAACTCGCGCACACTCAGGCTGTCTAGGGCGTAATGCCCATAGTCCAGTTTTGCCATCGCCAAGGCTTGGGCGATGTCGGCACTCAGGTAATGGCGACCTGCATAAACCTCAGGTATCGCACGCAATAACTCGCTGGGGTCACTGCTTTTGGTAACATAGCCCAAAGCACCTGCGCGGCTCGCCTGCACCGCAAAACTGGGGTTTTGGTGCATACTAAACACCAGTATTTTGGCGCGGGCCTCGCGCTGTCTGATACGCGCGATGAGTTCAATACCGCCCATGCCGGGCAAGGAAATATCGGTCATCACCACATCGGGGCGGCAGTCTTTAAACAACTGGTAGGCTTGGGCGCCGTCTTGTGCTT
>JABFST010000419.1 GCA_013140465.1 Methylococcaceae bacterium | reverse complement strand
TAGGCTGAGCGGAGTCTTTACCGTAGGCTGAGCGGAGTCGAAGCCGGTTTGTTCGCTTCGACTCCGCTCAGCGAACGGCTGTTCCGCTCAGCGAACGGCTGTTGTGCCCCGGATGCTGAATAGTTACAACTAATCTTCTATTGCCAATTTCTGATCCAGCTTACTTTCCAATTGCCCAATCAACGCCTCGCGGCGTTCATCAATCTAATCCTGACGGTCAAAGAGTTCTTTGCGCTGTTTGTTGCGGGGGCGCTCCAGTTCTTGTTGTTGCTTTTGGAATGCTAGTTTTTCTGCCAGTACGGATTGTTGAGGGCGAATAGGGCGGCGTTGATTTGATGGGGATTTAGGTCAACGGTGGCATCGAATAAGGATTGGGATAAGCGCTCGACACCATCGGCGGCACATTGGCGGGTTAGTTCGTAGGCATAATACTTGGTGTGGTAATCAGTTATCACGTTGGATCCAGTCCTTGATTGGCACGGTCACGGAAATGACGGCAATTTTAAACGCTTTGCCATCTGTACACGACAAAAACCAATTCCCGCGCCTTAACCTGATAACCTGAGGGTTCTAGGCTGCAACGGCAATCATGTCATACGGACATCATAACAGCACCCACAGCCTAAGGCGGGCTTGGGTATTGTGAACGCCCTGAAGTTTGGTTTTCAGGGGCTTGATCGCCAAATATAAGAAACTCGACACACGGTTAGCAAAAGAACCACACTCTATCGCAAAGTTGAATTGAACAATCAATTACGCGCGTTAAAACAATCCATTGAACAATATCGTTAAAACGTTTAGACTGCCGTATAAACATATCAAATGAAGGATAGCCGTGATGAGTGAAGTTGTGTTGGACATAAAACAATGGGGCAATAATTTAGGCGTGCGTTTACCCTTAGCCATTGTCCGCGAAGCCCATTTAAAAGCCCATCAAACCGTGCGCTTAACCGTTGTTGACGGTCAAATTATTATTACGCCAATAATAGCTGACAAACCGTTGACACTAGAACAGCGTCTAGCCCAGTTTGATCCCAAGCGGCATGGCGGCGAAACTATGGCAACGGCAAAGCATTTAGGCCAAGAGAAATGGTAAAAAACAACCGCCTTTGGTTGCCTGACCGCCAAGACATTATCTGGATTGATTGCAATCTTCAAGATGGGCAAGAACTGCGCGATGCCCATCCTTTCTTGGTGTTATCGCCACACACTTTTAACGATAAAACCTCATTAGTGATGGGTTTGCCCATGACCACCGCAGACTATAACGCTGACAATCCTTTTGCGGTGGCAGTGGGTAAAGCTTCAGGCCATCAACTTGAAAAAACCAGTTATGTACTGTGCCATCAACCCAAATCATTCGATTGGCGTATGCGAAACGCCACACCCCATCCCTTAGGAAAACTGCACGAAGCCTTGTTTAGTCAAGTTTGCGAGCGGCTCAATCAAATTATTCAGATTGCTTAAGCTAAAATTTCTAACCTTCAACACCTAAGTGCAGGAAAAAACATGGTTACCAAAGAACAGCTTAAAGACGAAATAAATACCGTGGAAGACCCACAAATATTGGAACTGGTTTATCAGCTGCTGTTAACAATAAAACACGGTAATACCCACAAAAGCAGCCCCTGACAAACTGGTTGCTTGAAAATATGCAGGGTTTAGGCAATTTAAGCTTACCCGACAGAAACGAAACCGATAGAGAAATTCCTTCTCAATCATGAAAGCGTATTTACTGGATACCAATATTATTTCAGAAATAATGACAAACGAGCCAAACCAAAGCGTCATTGATTTTTTAGCCCGTTTGCAAGCGAGTTATTTATCTGCAATCACGCTACATGAGTTGCACTATGGATTACAGCTTTTGCCCCAAGGACAACGGCGAAACACCATAGCAGGTAAATTACAAAACCTGCTGGCTCACTATAACGATTACATCATACCCGTGAATCAGACAATAGCACTGCACGCGGCTGTATTACGCGCTGATGCCAAGCAACAAGGACGTATCGTTCATTTGGCGGATGCTTTAATTGCGAGTATGGCAAAAGTACATGATTGGGTAGTTGCTACCCGATTTAGACATTGGTTTTCGGGTATTAAAAATCGACAGCTCCAACATGAACGAGGTGTATTATTCGCCCGATGCCCTCAATAAAAACGACTTACACAGCTTCATCGACAACATCAAACCCAACAGCACTGACGAAGATTTATTGTTTCAGGTGTTGCTGGATTGGGGCGTGGATTTAAGCTTGCCGATTGCACGCAAAACCATAGACGACAAAACCGTTTTTGTGGTCGCAAACGATGCGATAGTCGCTTGTTTTGATAGGGACGGCGGCATCACCGAAACTTTCATCAAAGAGCTGGCGAAAATAAAACCGTTACGCGCAGTATTTTGTGATGCAGGTTTTGCCAGCGATAGCGTCAAAATTAATATTGGGCAGATTTTTAAAATGCTGTCACCCAGCACTGATATTAAAACTATTTGAGAGGAAAGCCATGATAGTTCAATTAGCAATCGACGAAGCCTTAATTAATGAAGCAAGGGCTTTAGGGCATTTTGAAACCCAAGAAGACGCGGTCACTATTGCCCTGCATGAATTCATCAATAGTCGTAAGCAGCGAGAAATCACCCACCTGTTTGGTACATTAGATCCAGACCCTGATTACAATTACAAACAGGGACGAAAAGCATGAGCGTATTGGTTGATACCTGTATTTGGTCGTATGCACTACGCTCAAAGCATCAAGGTTTCGAGGCGTATGTACAGGAATTAAATCACTTAATCAACGACACACAAGCGTTTATTCAAAGTTTACGCCATGAAAATTAAAATCAGCAAACGCTTTGAAGGAGCATAAAAATGCAAAAACAAGATATAGCACGAGCCATTTATCAAAAAGCCCAACAACTCCCCGCTGAAGACTTGGAAACGGTATTGCAGTTTGTTGAGTTCGTACAGTTTAAAAATAGAAAAAATCCTAAATTGCCGGGCTGGCAACAGGATTTTTTAACCATTTCCCAATGGGATATTAACGAAAACGACAATGCGCTGACATCATGGCCGATTCAAGAGTTTTAGT
>JABFST010000494.1 GCA_013140465.1 Methylococcaceae bacterium | reverse complement strand
ACGATAGTTATGCTTCTTCATAGCGGGAACACCTCCGACGTTTAGGGTTTTTTAGTGTGTTAAAAGGCTCTATTTTGAGGGTTCCCGCTCTTTTTTTCTTGTCTTTACTATAGCTGACTACAAGGCTGCCTTAAAGTTAAGCACAGACAGTTGGAGTGCAACGGCTTTAGACGTTGCTGGGTCGGCAATGAAACTGACAATACAACGTCTATAGCCTTTAACTTGATGGCAATAGCCCTGTAGGCCGGAATAAGGAAGTTTGAACGCAAGTGAAAACTGCCGTTTCCGGCATACCGCACCCACGTTTTGCCGGAAACGCCGCTTTTCGCTTACGCTCAAAGCGGCTTATTCCGGCCTATAAGGCTGGGGTGATACACGGCGTAACCAACTAACCCCTTAAGCCTCAGCTTGTGCAATTATGCTCAACGCCAACTCCGCCGCCAAGCGCCCTGTTTGTGCGGCGCCGTTCATAAACCCATAATATTCATCGCTAAGGTGTTCGCCCACAAAAATCAAATTGCCCGCAGCCACTTGTTGCTGCTCGTTGGGATCAGCCGATTCCACCCAAAAATAACTGCTAAATGTCGTCAGCTGTCCGGGCTTAAAGTTGGCATAGCCACCTAAGGTATAACTGCTTCTGGTCCAGCCACTTTTCAGGTAGACACCCTTAGCGGCGGCTGTAGCTCCGGGGACGCTACGGTTAAGGACATTGACAAATTGCTGTCCCAAGGTGTTGACGTTGGTTTGCGGGGCGATTTGACGCGCCTCGTTGCCGCCTAAGAAAAAATTAAGCGCACCATCCGTGCGATCGGTTTGTCTTTGGGTTTCATCCCAAATTTCCGACACACCTGCAACACCCCATGCCGCCCCAGTAAAACCGTTGGCTTGCCGCCAAAAACGGCTATTAAAACTGCCTATTACTTTTTCGTTAGCGCCTAATTTGGCTTGATCGATAAAATCTTCTAAATCGGTAGGTAAAGAAGCATCAATGTCAATCTGGCGCAATACTGGAAACGGCAAAGCCACTATCACAATATCAGCATGTACAGTCGGCTGGTCGTCAAATTTTAAGCGGTATTTGCCGTTAGTGCGCTTAATCTCCGTCAACTTCATACCCAACTGGATTTGCCCCGCCAACTCGGCAGCTAAGGCATCGGTAATTTGCGCCGTACCGCCCACTACCGAATACACTTCGTCGCTATAACTTAACAAATCCACGGTTTGCCCATCGACCACGGGCAATAAAGTAATCAGTTGCAAAGCCGAAGATTCACTCGGTTCAACACCGTATTCGGTATGTATCATGCGCGTCAGCAGATCACGCAGATAGGATTTCGTTATTTTGTTGGCGTGCAGATTCATATAATCCTTCACCGACATCTGATCCAATGGCGGTGCATAAGTGTCCCAATCCTGATCCAACAAAGCGGCATCGTCGGTAATTTGCGCGGCGAGTTGGCGCAAATCATCCGCTAAAGTAGCGACGCTGATACGCCCGCCATTAAAATAAAACGCTTCTGACGGATAGGGCGAATTTGCGTTGTCCGCACGTTTGTCAAACAATTCAATGCCAAAATCATCCACCAAAGCCAACATATCGGCATGATCGGTATTGATTAACTCAGCACCCAAATCCACTACCAAACCATCCGCCATTGTTGCCGATAGGATGCGCCCACCGACGCGGTTACGCGCCTCATACACGGTAGCCATAACGCCCGCTTTTTTAAGTTGGTAAGCCGCATTTAAGCCAGCGATACCCGCCCCGATAATGGCAACTTGGGGGGCAGAATCACCGTCCGCCCACGCGGGCAAAGACAAACAGCCTTCAGTCAAACCCACTAATCCGGTAATGGCAGTGGTGGTTAAAAATTTCCGCCGCGTCCAGCCTGGGCTGGTAACGGGTTGAGGTTCGGGCAAGCCATCTGCTTGTAAGTTTTCGCGTCTGGCAGATTGCAGCGCGAGTATAAATTGTCTAAATAACGGGGTACGAGCCATCTTAACGACCTCTGGAGGACACTGGGACAAAAAAGGAAATAAATTTTAACACCCTCACCCAGCAGATACACACTCTCCGTTAAAGTTAAACGCTGTCAGTCGCTAGGGAGAATTTAATATTTCAACAACCATAAAAGCTAAGGTTAAAATATTAAGCGTTGTCTCTTCGCTATAATCAACTTTTGATAGTAGAGTGAACACAACGCCTATTAACTTTATTTGTCAATTATTTAAGAAGGAGTCATTATGAAAAAATCCCAACAAAAATTTTACCTGCCTTTCGCCTTATTAGGCGCAACTCTATTTTCTAGCACAGCCCATGCAACATTGGTTGGTAGCTTGGAGGAACTCAACCCCACCCCAACAACGTATACCCTAGGCACCGATTTTAATCCAATCACTGATAATGGCTTTGCCAGCCTTGGTGACGTTTCCGGTTTACTTCAAGCTGTTGATGCAATTGGCGCAACCAGCGGCTGTGAAGCCGCTGACTTTTCTGGCTTCACGGCGGGTAATATTGCCCTGCTGAAACGCGGCAGTTGTTCATTCTCAATAAAAGTCAACAACGCAACTGCCGCTGGTGCAATAGGCGCACTTATTTTCAACAACGTAGCGGGTCTAAATTCTATAGTCCTAACTGCCGCATCAAACATTCCAGTGCTTTATCTTACTAATGCTTTAGGAACCAGTTACCTCACCCGTTTAGGTTCAGAAGCTATAAGCATGCGCATGGAAGTCAGCAACTTTACCGCCCCAGTACCTGAACCTGAAGCCTTAGCATTAATTACCGCAGAACTTGGCTTATTCGGTTACTCAAGACGGCGCAAAGCGGCATAAAAGCCAAACGCAATTCTGAAATTCCGTCGTAAACAAGCCGTATTGTTACAAAAACCTATCCACCCCTGCCTCTTCGGGGTGGAGACTCGAAACCAGAAAATATAGGCATAGCCCCGATAATCCCTGCCTTTATCAACCGTTTCTAATCATCAGAACCTAGCCTCAAAATAGGCAACCAAAGCTATTTTTTACTACCCTGCACAGCATCCGCCACGCATATCTTGCCCGCCCCCGACCGCGCCCGCACGGTCGGCTCATAC
>JABFST010000300.1 GCA_013140465.1 Methylococcaceae bacterium | reverse complement strand
AAGTGGCTAGGTACCGCGCAATTGCCGTCGCTGGCTACGGCAATAATGTGCGGGTCGTTGGGATACAACAAAGGTTTGTTCAGGCTAGGGCGGTGCAGCTCAATCTTGGGGAAGGCTTCGGCCTTAAAGCCTTCGACTAAAATCAGATCCAACTGGGTGGTATCCATAGACGCCAACTGCTCGTCCAGACGCGGTTCTTGGGGCGGTGTAAATTCGGTGATAATCGCGCGTCGGTGCGAAGACACCAGCATAATAGTTGATGCGCCCGCCTCGCGTAGCCGAAAACTGTCTTTACCCGGTTGGTCGATTTGGAAATTATGGTGGCTGTGCTTGATTAAGCCCACACGCAAGTGTTGTAGGGTTAAAAGCGGGATCAGTTGGCACAACAAAGTGGTTTTGCCGACACCGCTGAACGCGGCAAAACCTAAAACAGGGGTAGGGGCTGGTTGCATTATAATTAATCGGACGGCTACGCTAGGATGGTTTATTCTAAGCGATTATTGACGGGAGGGCATTAACCCCCGGCGCAGTGTGGGCTAAATTTATAATTAGGGCATCTTATCAGGAGTGGGTTTGTTGCGGATTTTGTTGTTATTGGTGTTGGCAGTTATAGGCTATTTTGGCATACGCGCTTTTGTCCGCGCATCGCCGACCTTGTTGGCTAAATACCTGAGGATTTTTCTGCTGGGGCTTGCTGGCTTGATAGGGCTGTATTTGCTGGTAAGTGGGCATCTTAACGGCTTGTTTGCGTTAATTGGGGTGCTGCTTGCGTTTGCTTTTCGGTTTATTCCCCCACTGCTGCATTATGGGCCGCAATTGCACAAATTATGGCAACGGTTTTCGGGACAGCGGCAAAACGACGGCCCGTTTCAGCGGCGCACCGCCGCACAAGCCGATATGTCGGTAGCAGAAGCCTATCAAGTCTTGGGATTAAAGCCCGGGGCATCCGAAGCCGAAATTATTGCCGCACACAGAAAATTAATGCAGAAAATACATCCCGACCACGGCGGATCTGACTATTTGGCAGCGAAAATAAATTTAGCCAAAAAAATTCTGATAAAAAAATAAAATGCAATGAACTTTTACCATGCAAAACGAAATATTATGGTTATTCTGGTGGTGTTGCAGGGCGGAATAGTGGGCGGGATAAACAACGCTTATGCTGCCCAAGTGTCGGCACATAACAACAGCGTTCATGACGCAGTCATCGGGCCTGCACATCCCGCTGTGCGTAGCAACAAACAAAGCACCTGCCCAGAACAAGAACCGGGATATGTGCATGCTGCTCCGCCGCTAACACCTAAGCGTACTTGTGTAGCAACCAAGAAGCCACAGAAGGAACCGGAACGTGGCAAAAGCAACAAAACCGCGCGTGTAGCCCAAGGCGAGGGCAAAAAAAAACCGTCGCTAACAGTGGCGGATAGGCCCAGAAAAACGTCGGCACTCAATTTTGGCTGGCCTATTCAAGGCAAGATTGCAAAACGCTTTTCACCCGCCCATAACAAAGGCATAGACATAGCGGGCAGAGTAGGGCAAGCCGTCAGCGCGGCGGAAGCAGGGCAGGTTGTGTATGGCGGACAAGGGCTGATGGGTTTTGGCAAATTGCTCATCATTAAACACAGCCAAGGTTATATGACCGCTTATGCCAATAATAGCCGCTTGTTGGCGCACGAGGGCGTAGTGGTACAAAAAGGCCAAGTGATTGCCGAACTGGGTAACATTGGCCGTAAGCGTACCGCGCTGCATTTTGAAATAAGAAAAAATAAAAAGCCTGTCAATCCACTAAAACTATTACCGAAAAGATGAGCTGTCCATTGGGTAAAAACCGTCTGTCGGGGAATTAATTATGAATGAAATACTCATTGGCCCATCCCAAGAGGAATGTGATGCCCTGTTTGAAAGCGATTTGGCCTTCACAGAAGAATTGGATGCCGATATTGTTGCCGTCATCGCGGAAGAGTTGGAATCCCTGGCCATAAAAGCCAACAGCGCGGGCGAGTTAGATGCAACCCGGGTGTATTTGAATGAAATGAACCGCGCCGATTTATTGACCGCGGAAGAAGAAAAAATATACGGTGCGCGTGCCATCGAGGGCGATGTTGAGGCGCGGCGCATTATGATAGAGCGCAATTTGCGCTTGGTCGTCAAAATTGCTTACCGTTATTTAAACAAAGGGATGCCCTTATTGGATTTGATAGAAGAAGGCAATTTGGGGTTGATGCGTGCGGTGGGTAAATTTGACCCCACACGCGGTTTTAGGTTTTCAACCTATGCCACTTGGTGGATTAGGCAAACCATAGAACGTGCGATTATGGACCAATCGCGCACGATACGTTTGCCTATTCATGTTGTTAAGGAAATGAATATCTACATCAAGGCGCAACGGCAGTTGGCGCAATTACAGGATCATGAGCCTACAGCCCTAGAAATTGCCAGCTTTATGGGCAAGCCAATCAGCAAAGTTGAGAAAATGTTGCAGCTGAATGATCGGGTTATCTCTGTGGATGTGCCGCTTGCCAATAATGCCGAGCAACCGATGATTGAGACCGTGCTGGATATGGTGGCCTTGCCTTATGACGAGCAAGTGCAGATCGAGTGCATGAAAAAAAATATTACCCGTTGTGTCTATGAGTTGCCCGAAAAGCAGCGCGAAGTGGTTTGTCGTCGTTATGGGCTTTGTGGCTATGATGAATCCACCCTAGAAGAGGCGGCTATGGCGATGCAGCTGACGCGCGAACGCATCAGGCAGATCCAAATAGACGGGCTGAGGCAGCTAAAAGAAATTTTGCGTAAGCATGGCTTTTCTTTGGAGTCTTTTTTTAATTAGGATTAACCCGCCTAATACCGCACAAGGCCAGGTTATTGGTGGCCTTGCGAGCATAGGTATCTACACAAGTTTAAGCAAGTTATAAAAGCACCGTCATACTGGCATGGATGCTAGTATCCAGTCACACGGATGTGAATGTTCACTATGACGGCAATGCTAAATCAAGCACTTACAGCTTACAGAAGCGACCGTCCGTGGCACTGGTTTCCGGCATCCATGCCGGAATGACGGGCTAATGACTTGTGTAGATACTTATGCCTTGCGAGGGGGC
>JABFST010000360.1 GCA_013140465.1 Methylococcaceae bacterium | reverse complement strand
GATGCGATTTACCAAGATTTGACCGACCATCCGCATGTGTTGGTGGCGTTGTAATTTTTGCTAATGAACAGCCATGCCGATTAAACAAATCGAAATTAAGGCGTTTAAATCGATAGTCAACCAAACGGTTGACCTAGGGCAACTCAATGTTTTTATTGGCACCAATGGCGCAGGCAAGAGTAACTTCTTAGAGGCTGTCGGTGTTTTATCTTGTGCGGTGGCGGGACAAGTAAGTTATAGCAAATTGGCCGAACGCGGCATTCGATTATCGGCTCCAGAGGTGTTTAAGTCATCGTTCCGCAATCTGGATAGAAAAAACGCGTTTTCACTAAAAGCGCAATTTGACGATTTAACCTACAGCACCACAATTAACCCGAATAACGAGGCCAATTTTGATTTTTCGGCAGAAGCCATTGATAGGAATGGTTTCCGTATTGGGGGCAGAAGTAATTGGGGCATCACGCTTGAATCGACGAGTATGCCGAAAGAACGTATGAACCCTTTTTTTTCCAAAGGCCAAAGTGTTATTTCAGCATTAGAAATTCTTGGTGCATTTACTGAAGCAGAATCACTACAACTGCAAGCACTAAAAGACTATGCTATTTACGCCATATCAACGCCCATATTGCGCGGCGTTTCATCTGACGACAGCCATAAAGAGCCGTTAGGCTTGTATGGCGGCAGCTTATCCGTAGCCCTTAAGGATGTGATTGATGAAATTCATAATGCAAAAACAAAAACGCATGATTTAAACCGATTTTTTAAGCTTTTAGATTGGTTTGAATCTATTGGTACAACCAACGCAATTTCCTCAGAGTTACAATCTAACCACTTACATACCGGAAACAACGTAGTCAGCTATACGGATAAATACATGCGAACAAACTTCAACAGTTTGTATGCTTATGATGTGAGTGAAGGAGCCCTCTATATTTTGTTTATTTTGGTGCTATTAATGCACAAAAAATCACCTGATATTTTTGCCCTTGATAATGTTGATAACTCGCTCAACCCTGGCCTGGTTCGTGAACTCATGGGTAATATCTCATCGATTCTAAAAGAACATCCTGAAAAGCAAATGTTCATGACTACGCATAACCCGACCACACTCGATGCCATCGACTTATTTAATGACCAGCAGCGCTTATTTGTCGTTGCCAGAAACGCACAAGGGCATACTGAAATTAAACGTATTAGCCCACCTGCCAATTTTACGCGTGAGCAATGGGTAGAAAAACATCAAGGCTTGCGTCTTTCGGAAATTTGGTTATCTGGCCTAATAGGTGGCTTACCCCAAGGTTTTTAAATGCCCCCAAAAAACTTTTTTGTTAGTCGCCGAGGGTGAGACGGACATCGTTATTTTCCAAGCCATTGCAGACCATTTGAGTACCGAACAACGGGTAATTATTCTAACGCCATTAGCACCACAAAAAGATGCAACCAGTACAGGCTATCCGCCCCATGGATTTGGCGAAGTCAAAAATTGGTGTGTTGCCAATAAAAACAAAATACAGATGCTAATTGATTTTAGCGGTGCGACTGGCTTGTTGATACAAATGGATACCGATATTGCTTTGCAGGTTAATAGAGGTTGCACCCAAACGCCAAGACAATGCTGTGCCGACACATTAAACGCAGCCTTTGCCAGCTTAGGTGAGCCAGAGCGGTGCCACTACATTTTACCCACCGAAAATACTGAAACCTGGCTATTGGCAAGCCATGCAAACTACAGCCCTATTGATACCTTACTGCAAAAAGTGAACGATTTTGAATCTATCATCAATAGTGACCAAGATTTGATTGCCTTAGGCCACCCCAGCAAAAAAATAAAAACAGGCCGTAGAAAGCTAACAAAAGAACCAAAAAAGTATAAGGCTTACGGACAACAACTGGTAAGAGAGCTGCCTTTAGCAAAGCGGCGTTGTCAAGAATTGCATAGGTTATGCGATATCCTTGTCAGCAGCTAATTTACCCCCAGCATATCTGCATGTGTTACGGCATTGTAAAGTCCATATTCTCTTGCCCGCATAGGATCAGCCACTTTTGCGTGCGTATTCCTACCTATGCCCAAAAAACCCAAAAAGATCAATAAAATGACTTGAGACTGCCTAAGACTAGGTGTAATCTTCACACAGGATAGGCATAGCCCTAAACCCATACCTATCTTTACTTGATACGCCTAAAAACAAGCGGTGGGTATATAATAAAGAACGCCACACACCGACAACCACAGCCCAAGCGATGCCCCCATAGGTTTGACACAGGCATATTGGCTAGCCTTAGCACGCTTGAGGTAACAGGATAATCGCGTAGGGCACCACATCATCAACAACTTACGAGAAGCAAACTATGTCAAATTTCCCTATCGATCTTGGCGCTTATCAGCGCATTACGCTCGATCCTAGCATCAACACACTGACCGCCCAACAACGAGACAGTCTTAAAGCCAATATCCAACTGTGTCGGGATGCCATTGTTTTCTTTACCTCTACAGGTGCTGCGCGCGGCGTAGGCGGACACACGGGCGGCCCCTATGACACCGTACCCGAAGTCATGATTTTGGATGCCCTGTTCCGTGGTTCAGCCAGCCACTATGTGCCTATCTTTTTTGACGAAGCCGGACACCGTGTTGCCACCCAATATTTGATGGCAGTGTTAAACGGCGACCTCGACGCCGAACGCCTGACCCAATACCGCGCTGCGCATTCGCATTTGCCGGGCCACCCAGAATTGGGCTTCACCCCAGGCGTAAAATTTAGCTCAGGCCGTTTAGGCCACATGTGGCCTTATGTGAACGGTGTGGCGATTGCCAACCCACGCAAAACCGTATTTTGCTTAGGTTCAGACGGTTCACAACAAGAAGGTAACGATGCCGAAGCCGCACGCTTGGCAGTTGCCCAAGGTCTTAACGTTAAATTGATTATTGACGACAACGACGTCACAATTGCGGGCCACCCATCAAAATACCTGCCTGGCAGCAACACCGCCAAAACCTTGGCGGGTCAAGGCGTTACCGTATTGGAAGGCGACGGCGAAGACCTCGATGACTTGTACAAACGCATCTGCACCGCGATCAACACCGACGGCCCTGTGGCAGTCATCAACTACC
>JABFST010000107.1 GCA_013140465.1 Methylococcaceae bacterium | reverse complement strand
GCAGTTAAGGTGTTCATGGCTTGTTTCATCTCCTCGGACATCATCCATTCGGGCAATGCAGCGTCATTGAGCTGCTCGCCGACTTTAAAAAACTGTAACCAACGCTGGTCTTCCGACTCCACCCGCCCCGCCGAAAACTTTGCCAACTCCAACAGCCAGATGCCGCCGTGCGGAGTAAAGGTGTTGCCCTGTTCGTCGCGGATTTTGTAGTGGTGGACATAGTCCTTATCATCGGTCAGCAGGTTTTCCGCCAACAGCCAGATGCTGTAAGTGGGCTTTAGTTCGCAGTAATCCTGCCCGCTTTTGAGCTGCTGGCTGTAAATGTCCGCCCAATTGTAAATGATGCGGGCGGGCAAATTAGCATGGTTGCTCAGTTGGATTTCTACTTGGTACAACCGCCCTAAACGGTCTTGGGCTTTGACATCAACGATGCTGAGTTTATCACTGATAAATTCTTTAGCGTTGTAGGGGTTTAAGATGTCCACCCAGACTATCGGTGCGCCAAGCTCTTGCGCCAAAAACGCATTCAAAAAATGGATCAGTAAGTTGCGGTTTTCTTCTGCACCCAGCAGGGCTTTGAAGACGCAGTCTATTTTCGGGTCTATGGCGTGGCGCATGGCGGTTTGACAAAAGCTTGGGGGTACTTAAATTGTAGGGGCTTAGTGCTGGGCTGGCAAGGCTGGTGAGAAGATTGAAACCTGTGGCTGGAATAAGCCGCATTGAGCGCAATGCGTAGCGGCGTTTCCGGCATATCGTGGGCGCGGTGTGCCGCAATAAGGGCTACACTAACGGCAAGAAGGCACTCAGTTTTTCCGCAATCGCCAACACAGGCGCAGCAATGTCGCCTAGCGTTGTTGCCGCTTCTTTAATGCCCGCCAAACTTAACTGGCAATACTTAGGTCGCGGTGTTTCGCGCTGGGTTTCGACGATTAAGGTATTCGCTTCTTCTTGCAAACCCGCCAATTGCGGTTCCGGCACTTTAGCATTTAACGCTTGGACTGCATGTAATAATTCCTTCAATAACTGGTTGCGTTCATTGTCAGGTGCGTTTGCCAAGTGCTTAAAACTGTCATTAATCGTACTATCCACATTAAAAGCTCCATCGCCAACGTGTGCGTGTGCGCCTGCTCCTACACTTACTTGTTGATTGCTCATATTCACCTCCCCATAAAAATGTTGATTGATCTGTTGTTTGGCTAGCTCGGCTGAAGTCATCACCAAGCCCAGCACCCTCTTTAAATCATATCTAACCCCCGATTCCGCATAACAAAAATGTTCTTGGGCGCGGGCTAAGGCTAAAAATTGCAAATACGGTATTTTGTCAGGTGTAGAAGTATTCCGTAATCGTTCCTGCTGCACACAAGCCGCTCTAGGCAAATAAAGCTTTTCGGTTTTATCCAAGGCCAAATCGCCAAAAACCGTCGTCATCGTGTCATGCAAAATAGTCAGATAGTCTTTGGCATCAGGCCCCCAAAGCTGCATTAACAACAAACGGCGATGATAATCGGCTGTCACCCGCGCGTGGGCATCACAAGTCTTGCTTTTAAACATTGCGCCCCGCTGGCTTTGCAGATTGTTCTCAATCTCTTCAAAACGGCTAACCATAAACTCGCCAATGATATTGCGCGGCAAAAAACCGTTAAAAGCAAATTCAAACTGCAAACCGTCATCGTTAAGATCGGCTTCGGGCAAGGCTTTATCTAATAAAGACGGGATTAACACCTCACCCGTCGGCAAGGGATAACACAATTTAAAACGCAACATGGCATCCCTGATAAACGCGCATTGAGTGGCGGGATAGCTCAGCAAGTGCTGGTGCTCATCTTGTACTTTGGCACGCGCCAAAATGTCCACCATTGCCTGATTACTTAAGCGGGGCCTTTTGGCATTCATTAACGTGTACACGCCATGTGTCAGCCAGCGTGGATTAAGCATATAAGTATCATGATACATCGCCAATTCTTCAAAATGCAGCATTACGCCCAGCTTATCGAAAATATCCGCTAGCCAAGCGCGGTTTAATACGCCCTCATCACTGACACTATGTTGCTCGCACAACTCGTGGAATGCCTGTTTGCTTAAAAACGCATCTGCCGAGGCATTATTGCGCAAGGCATCTAATACCTTGCCTTGGGCGGGTGTAAACATCACTTGGCCTGTTTGCACCGCCGCACTCAATTCACGGCTTAAGGCATCGGTAAACGCCGCAAATTGGGGTTGGTGGGTGGTTTTGGCGTGTGTGCAAGACACCGGATAAAAACCTTTAATCATATCGCCGTATTTGTGCATCAAGCTTTGTTGCTCCAAATGCACAAGGGCTACGTCGGCCTTATTTTGCACAATCAACACAGGCGCGGCACCGCCAAAGGTTTTGACATGGTCTAGCCAATATTCCACCTGCCCGCTGTTTTCTTCTGGCTCCGAACGCGCGTTAATGACAATGACATACACACACGACGAGCGCAAAAAGAATTTGTGCGTGGCATGAAACATGACTTGCCCGCCAAAATCCCAAAAATGCGCGTGTATATCGGTATTCGGCACCTGCCAGTCGCGGATGTCTATGCCTGGGGTCATCGGTTCGTCGGCTTGTACTTCTTCGCCATGCAGGGCGCGGATTAATGAGGTTTTTCCGGCTTCGCCATAGCCAATAAAAATGGTACGGACGCGGTTTAACGGCAGCTGCAAAGTCTTATCACGCAGGCCTTTAAGATAGCTGTTCACTTGTGCCACACCTTGTGCTTCTACTTCCTTAGGCACAGCATTCCATTGCGCCAACAATGCAAGGTCTAGCTGTTCGCCGCGTAGACGGCTGTCATACCAATCTAGCCAAACTTCAAACCCTGCATTTAAGCTGAGGGCATCGGCCTTAAAATCAGTTAGCAAGTGTTGCCAAGGTTCGGGTATGGCTGTAGGCCATAAAGGTTGTTCCAGAAACTCTAGGGTTGAAAAGGATTTTAGGGCGGTTAAATCTTGGAGTGTGGATTGGATAATGGCGTCGTCTTCGGCGTAGGCGGCGGCGGTGGCGGCGTAGGCAGTGTCTTCGGCGTAGGCGGCGTCGGCGGCGAAGGCGGAGGCGAAGGCGGAGGCGGCTTTGGCGGCTTTGGCGG
>JABFST010000087.1 GCA_013140465.1 Methylococcaceae bacterium | reverse complement strand
GCTATGAAGATCAGCTGGATCAATTGATTCAGCGTGGCATGATCGTTACCGATAGAGCCAGGGCGTTACATTATCTTGAATGCATAGGTTATTACCGTTTGAGTGGTTATTGGTATCCATTTAGAGAACGTAGCGGTGTTTATTGTCCTTTAGCGGTGCCAAATGGAAAAAAATTTAAGCGTGGTCATACCAACCGTTTAGTGTTGGATAATTTTAAATCGGGGGCTAGTTTTCAGAATGCGGTCGAACTCTATGTATTCGATAAAAAATTGCGATTGTTGGTAATGGATGCTCTGGAACGTATCGAAATTGGTTTGCGCGTTGATATTTCCCACTCACTGGGTAAAAAAGACCCCTTTGCTTACCTCAAGCCGGAATTGTTGTTTGAAGATTTTTCGACGAAGTTCGATGAAAAAACAGGCCTAAGCGATCATCACCAGTGGTTGAGTAAGCAAGCTATCTTGATTTCCCGCTCAAAAGAAGAATTCATTAAGCACAACAAATCCAAATATGGGTTTCCTTTGCCTATCTGGGTCATCTGTGAAATTTGGGATTTCGGAACATTATCCACGTTATTTGCAGGCATGAAAGAAGCCGACCAAGATGCGATTGCAAGTAAATATGGCGTTAGTAACGGTCGAATCTTTGCATCCTGGCTACGCAGCTTGAATTACTTACGCAATGTCTGCGCCCATCATAGCCGCCTTTGGAATCGTAATATTATTGATCAGCCTAAGCTACCAAAAGTCGGCGAGGTGTCTTGGGTTGATCCCTTTCAGGGTGATGCACGTTTGCTCGCCAGGCCATTTTTACTGCTGTGTATCGCCAAGCATCTTCTGACTATTACTAATCCTAGTTCAAGTTGGGGGCAACGATTAACAAGATTGTTATTGGAGTTTCCAGACTTACAGCATGTAGGTCTTAATCTTAACGGGATGGGAGCTGTAGATGGCTGGGAGCAATGGGCGTGGTAATCAAGAACACAAAACTGTCAGGCAATAAAAAACCCCTAAGCAGCTCAACTACCGAAGTAGCTAAACCGAAAGGGGCCGTGTTGCCGACAATTGTAGTCAAATACGACCAATTGTCAAATATAGTTAGGGCTAAACGACTGCTGAAACTTGCAACTCCTAAGGTGGATTCGCCTAGCAATCCACCCTTTCAGAACCCCAACGCGGTAACGTGCGCTAAAACAAAACACTAGCGTAGGATGTGGTGAGCGGTAACGAACCGCATCAATCGCGTGAAGCCAACGGTGAGGCATAAACATGACAGATTACCGACGTATTTACATTCTGGGGGCTGCATGGTTTTTCACGGTCAATCTCGCAGAACGTAAAGGCAATAGGCGACTGATATGTCGCGGATTGGGAACACTCCAGCTTTCACCGCTTTGTCGAACGTAACTGGTATCCGGCAAACTGGGGATGCCAAAATATAGACCTATACCTTATGGGTAGCAATGACGCGATTGATGCGGTTCGCTACCGAGACTGTGAAAGTATTTCAAATACTCACAAAATGGTGTTTTTTATTTTCGTAAGCCTTTGTTTTAATTATAGACTTGAGTGAAAAAACATGTGTTTTCACTCCGATGAGCAAGCTTACGTTAATTCTTTCACAGTCTCTACCGCTCACACATCCTACGGCCCTATTGAAGATTTGGAAATCCCCGGTTTCAAGTTGCACTCATTGAAGGGCCCGGACAACGACCGATGGTCAGTTTGGGTAAATGGCAACTGGCGTATCACGCTTGAATTCCACGACGGTCATGCTTTCATTCTCGATTATGAGGATTACCACTAATGTCTATGTACAATCCACCACATCCGGGCGAGTTCATCAGGGAAGTCTATCTGGAACCGTTCGGTATCACGGGTAGGCAACTCTCTTCGAAACTTGACGTTTCGCCTTCTTCGTTAAACCGTATTTTAAAAGGCAGCAGTGGTGTAAGTTCAGAAATGGCACTTCGGCTATCAAAAGCCTTGGGACGATCTCCAGAAAGCTGGCTGATTATGCAGGACAATTATGATCTTTGGCATGCCAGGCAAACTGTCAACCTTGATGCGGTTGAAAAGATTGAATTCAAACCAAAGGGGTTAATTGCGTAGGTTGGGTTGGCGTAGCGTAACCCAATAAAATCAGAATGTTATACTTCATTGCATTCTGAACAAACTATCTTTTACGACACCCTACACTGGACAACATCAGGAGGAGCCAACGACACGCAAGGCAGCCGGATGGCGCAGTAACAGCGAAAAATGCTGCTTATTTTTGTTAAGCCAACCGCGTACTTCTAACGTCTTGCCCTGATAACCGTTAATATCAGGAAACAATTTCAACCATTGGCGTTCTATACGCGCCTCAAAGCGGTCGGTAAACACCAAATACACCGATTTTGGCGTGTGCCGTATCTGCCGCACTTGCCCTACCCAACGCGCCCACCCGCTATGGCTTTCAGCATTGAGCGCAGCAATCGGGCGCGGTGCATATTCGGGGCGTTGCCACACCCCTAAGTGCGCCTGTTCTGCCTGTTTTTCTGCCGCCAACAAACTATCTGCGTATCGCAAATTGGGCGGATAAATGCTAGTGGTCGCCAAACCCGCCTGCACTAAAGCCAAGTTGATATGCTCTTTTTGTTCGGTAAACAAATGCGCCAATGTCCGTCCATAGTTATCAATTTTTTCCGCATCGGTTTCCAAGCGCACGCGGCTATGCTGCAATTTAGCTTGCAGCCAAGCTTTGGCGGCCTCACCACCCGCCTCGGCAGGATTTCCCCTATGCTGCACTTCGGGCGTGTTTATGCCCAATAAGCGGATTCTGCGCCCATCCTCCAACACCACGGTATCGCCGTCATAAACAGCCTTGATACTATAAAAACCATAACCGGGCTTGATGTTAAGCGTTTTAGCGTCGGCATGGGGCCGATCGGAAAAATGCGCCCGCCCGGCACTGTCTTGCCACTGATAAATGTCCGCATGGCTAGACAGCGATAACAATAGGCTAAGCAAAAGCAGGGGTAATAAATACATGGGCAAATCCTAAGCGGGAAGTCTCTATGTGGGAGAGGCTTTAGCCTCGACTACGCGGCATGGCATTGCGCGTAGTTAAATGCAGTGCCACGGCCTCAGATGTTTTGTGGCTGACACGGCAACGTCTAAAGCCGTGGCACTCCAACTGCCATTGACGCTTGCTAATCGGTTTGCACCGTCAGCCCAGTGCAGTATTTAAATAGCAATCTAACGGATGCTTACACCAAAATCCGACAAAAAACCTCACCAAAAAAATAATCTTGTTAGAATACGGGGCTTTATACAGCCATCCTACATGCCATGACCTTGCCCCGCTATATCTTGTTAGACCGCGACGGCGTTATTAACCACGATTCTGACGCTTTTATCAAATCCCCCGACGAATGGCAGCCCATAGCGGGTAGCCTAGAAGCCATAGCCTTGCTTAACCAAGCGGGCTATCGGGTCGTGGTGGTCACTAACCAATCGGGTATTGCACGCGGCTTGTTAGATGAATCTGTGCTAGAAAAAATCCATGCTAAAATGCTTAGCTTAGTCGCGGAAAAAGGCGGGCATATTAGCGCCATTTATTATTGCCCACACGGTGCTGACAGCACTTGCGAATGCCGTAAGCCCAAAGCGGGTATGCTTACACGTTTTGCCGCCGAGTTTCAGGCCGAATTGACGGCAATCCCGGTCATTGGCGATTCTTTGCGCGACTTGCAAGCCGCGATGGCTGTTGGCGCACAACCCATACTGGTCAAGACCGGCAAAGGCCAGCATACTTTAACCCACAATCCACAACTGATCGTTCCTGTTTTTGAAAACCTTTATGACGCAGCACAACACCTCATCTCCTGATCCACGAAAAAAAAACCATCTCGGCTCGGCCCTGTTATTTGTGGGCATATTCTCAACCGCCACGATAGCAGGTTTGCTGATTATCATAGGATTGATAGCGCCTTTTAGGATACGGTGGCAAATCGGCCATGCTTGGTGCGCCTTGGTGAGTTGGATGACGAAGGTATTTTGTGGCCTCACCTACGAAGTGGAAGGCATGGAGCATATCCACCCCGAACAACCCGCCATCATCTTAAGCAATCACCAATCCGCTTGGGAAACCTTGGCCTTACGCTATTTGCTGCCAGCGCATTCGGTGGTCATCAAGCGCGAATTATTGCTGTTGCCCATCTGGGGATGGGCATTATTGGCTTTAAAATCCATCGTCATCAACCGAAAAAACCAACGCTCCGCCTTACGCGCCCTGCTGGAAAAAGGCAGCCAATATTTGCATGAAGGCTTATGGGTATTGATTTTCCCCGAAGGCACACGCGCGGGCGTAGATGAAAAACTAAAGTTTAATGTCGGGGGAGCTATGCTGGCGCAAAAATCTGGCTTTCCGGTCATACCCGTCGCCCATAATGCCGGCAAATTTTGGCCCCGCTACAGTTTTTTAAAATACCCTGGGGTCATTAAACTAAAAATCGGCCCCGCGATTGCCACCCAAGGGCGTAAAGCGGCGGATATTAATGCCGAAGCCGAAGCCTGGATCCGACTAGCCCTGCAAGAAATGGGCTAAGCCTCTTGGCCTTAAACAACCCTGCGCCCTAGGCCACCCAACACTTTATTTGATAACGGTCACACCTACATGAAAAAATTACTGCTAGTCTCCTTAATTGCATTATTGCTGCCCGCTTGTGCCGACAAAAACCAATATGAACAGGCCGTGCTTGCGCAAATGGAAAAAGAACAAGACATTAAGGATTACAAAATCACCCCCGAATACATGACCGACTGTGTTGTGGAAAAATCCGGCGAAAACATGCCCGGCGTATTTCCCTTCGATCCTGCACGGCTGACCGCTTATCGCAATTACACCAAAATGCTGTCTATGGATACTTCGGCAGACCCTAAAAAAACCCTAGAAGAATTGCGCACGGCGTTTGGCGGCGGCAAAGAATTGGCTGAGGCACACACCAACTTCACCGAAAGTTTGATGGAATGCTATTCGGTCGTGATTGCCAAATCTGAAGCGGAAGCCAAAAAGGAATAATCCTAATTTAGTGTGAACAACTTCCTCCCCCTGACCAGCATAAGTCTCTACACTAAGCAATAAGGGGGCTACACAATACGCCTATCAAACAACGGCACACATTAGGGTGCTAAAAACTTGCACCATACAACCCCAGCATTTCCCTAACAAACAAGGTTTCTACAAAAGTGGCATTAATACTAGCAATAATGCCTCCGTCCAACGGGATGAGCGACTGCCCTTAGCCGCTATCCTCACCATTAATAAGCATTAAGATTATTTGGCATTATGCGTGATATTGTCGTACTTATTTTCTTATCAGGCTGTATTTTTGCGGCATTAAAAAAGCCGTGGCTAGGCGTGTTGTCGCTGTCGGTTTTTAGTTACTTAAACCCACATGCCTATGCGTGGGGATTTGTGCGTTCATTGCCTGTTTACTATGTGTTGTTTTTAGTGGTTGCCTTTCGGACCTTTACCGCGACCGACAAACAAGCTATCCCTAAAGACTGGCGGGTTTATGTGTTTGTGCTGTTGTGGGTATTTTTTGCCCTCAGCTCAACACAGGCTTATTTTCCTGATGTGGCTTGGCAGCGGTTTTGGTTTGTGACCAAAATTTACTTGCCGTTTTATTTCAACCTAGTACTCATTAACACCCGTTTTAAGCTGTTCTGGCTGATAGCCACAATTGGGGGTTCAATAGGCATCACCTCGGTAAAAGGCGGCTTATTTGCAATATTGCACGGCTTTTCTGCACGCGTTTATGGCCCGCCCAGCACCCAGTTTGAGGAAAATAACGCCTTTGCCGTAGCCACTTTGATTGCCATTCCACTGCTCTTGGTTTGGCAAAAGGAAACGCTGCAACCCTTGATTAAAAAAGGCATCTTGATGGCAGTACCGATTATGTACGCCTGCTCCCTATCGTCTTGGTCACGCGGGGCATTGCTGACAATGGTCGCCCTGACCTTCATGCTGATTTTTAAGAGCAAACGCAAATACCTAGCAATCCCACTGGTATTAGTCGGGGCTTTTTTTGTGAAAGATTACTTGCCGCAAGAGTGGTTTGGGCGCATGAATACGCTTGAGACCTACAACACAGACTCATCGGCAATGGGCCGTATTGAAGCTTGGACAGACGGCTGGAACCACACGCTACAACACCCATTTTTAGGGGCTGGTTTTGAAGGCTGGATGTTTGTGACCATGCGCGACTGGCACAGCTCTTATGTTGAAATGTTTTCCGAACACGGTTTTATCGCTTTCGGCTTGTGGCTATCATTAATCTTAGGCTCTATCGCCAGCCTTACCAGCTTACCCAAAATGGCAAAAGGGGTAGAAGGCATGGAATGGGTCGCCAATTATTGTTTTATGATTCGCGCCTCATTTATCTGCTACATGGTAGGTACGGCATTTTTGGGCTTATCGTATTGGGATTTGCTTTACCACTTAATTTTTATTTCGGTGCTGATTAAAAAAATTGCCTTAGAAGAATTGGCGGAGAAAAAACCCAAAGTCTTGCCGCGTTGGGCAATGCGTAAAAACCTAACCTAATGCGCCATAAAGACGCGAAAAATCGCGTCTCTACGCCAAAAGCGCCAACAAACCCTCAATAAACGCCAATTTTTCGCCTACATCGGCAAACGGTTTGATAAAGCGCAATTTATCCTAAAAAGCTACACCAAACATCTTACGGCGTTTGATCACCCAGATTGATCCTTCGGCTTTCCCTATGTATATTTCAAACCTGTTATAATTATCAGTTACGCTTATTATAAACGGAATAAAAACCATAATTTATGGGACATCTATAACTCCCTCCAGAACAGCATTTAAAAAATTAGCACTTTTGCCACCCCAACTGCGTTTAGCATCAAAAAACATTAAATGATCCAAAAAACAAAGTTTAGCGACTATAAAAATGAAGCGGAAGCTTGGATTACCCTCGCTACGGGCGAATACTACCCAGACATTCTACCTAACGCTTGCAATCTGTATGAGCCCGTCATAGTTGAGTTTGGGCAACTTCTAAAAGCCGCGCATTCATCAACTTATCTTTTCATGTCCGTCATGGAAACCAAAAATCAATGGATGCGCACCCAACTTTGTCGAGTTTTCAAAAAATATGTCAGTCCGCAAACGCCTGTTGAAATGCTCAAACGCAAAACAGCTGCTGCCAAAATTTGCGCCGATTTTGGCGATGGCTTTCGTAATATTGTTGAAGTTCAAAAAAAATTTAATTCCAGACCTTTACGCGATGAAGCTCTTTGCGCGGTTTTATGGGAATACAAAGACCGTGGTAAAAAGGGCTACGACCTGACCGAACGACTGTTTGATGTGCTACGCTACCAACATATTGGATTCAGAGTGAGCGGCCCAGAACGTGCAGGCAAAGATGTTTTGCTAGGTAACGTTTTTAAAGATTATCCAAAACCAGACCGCCCAGTTGATTTTGTCATTTATGAAGATAAAAAAGTGCTGGCAATAGGTTTGGCACGTTATGATTCTGATAGGGGCGGTGCACAGGAGGACGACCGCACTGGACAATACCGTGAAGTCGCCCAAGAAATTATTGCTTATGCCGATAGCCACAGATTACCAAATCTTAAAGTAATTTTTGTTAACGATGGACCTGGATTGTTATTGGGTTCAATGTGGAATGACTATGCTTATATTGAAGACCAGTGGCCTGAGCGGGTAAAAGTGGTGACACTACGAATGATCCCTGAACGTATC
This sequence comes from Methylococcaceae bacterium, assembly GCA_013140465.1. Classification (GTDB taxonomy): domain Bacteria; phylum Pseudomonadota; class Gammaproteobacteria; order Methylococcales; family Methylomonadaceae; genus Methylobacter_C. The sequence continues at coordinate 3,374 of JABFST010000087.1, read as the reverse complement.
AGTAAAAACTGGTTGAGGTCGTGATGGCTGTCCCGATTCCAAGCAAAAGCAAGCAAAGTAAATCCTCACAAGACTCTAATAACCAAGGTTTTCGTTTAGAGTATACAAACAAAAAAACCAAGGAAGAAATCTTAGCCCAAGCGGCAGGAAACTATCAACCAAATCCAAATTATACCCGGGGCGAAAATCGTTTGTATCACGCCGATAATTTGCCCGTGCTAGCTTCGTTATTGGCAGATGACCGAGTCTCTGGCAAAGTTAAGTTGGTTTATATTGACCCACCTTTTGCGACCGCGTCATCTTTTGAATCGAGGAAACAAAAACATGCTTATAACGACCACCTTGTCGGAGCTGATTTTGTCGAATCCCTACGCGAGCGCCTAATTTTTATCCACAATCTGTTGGCGGATGATGGTTCGTTATATTTGCATCTTGATGGCAGAATGGTTTTTCATTTTCGTATCATACTTGATGAAATTTTTGGCGAAAAAAATTTCCGCAGCTGCATTACGCGTAAAAAATGCAACCCAAAAAACTACACCCGCAAAACTTACGGAAATGTCTCGGATTACCTATTGTTTTACACTAAAAGTGACACTTACGTTTGGAATCGGCCTGTTGAAATATGGGATGAGGCAAAGATATTGAAGGAATACCAATATACCGAAAGTGATGGTCGTCGATACAAGAAAGTCCCTGTCCATGCACCTGGTGTGCGTAATGGAGAAACTGGCAAGGAATGGAAAGGCAAGCTTCCTCCACCTGGTAAACATTGGCAATACATTCCTAAAACGCTAGATGAAATGGATGCGCGCGGTGAAATTTATTGGTCGGCAACTGGAAACCCGCGCCGTAAAATTTATGCGGAAAATAGTATCGGTGTTCCGGTTCAAGACATTTGGCTGGACATGCGTGATGCACATAACCAAAACATTCATATCACAGGCTACCCTACTGAAAAAAATCCGGCATTATTGGCGCGGATCATAAATGCCTCTTCCAATCCCGATGACCTTATTTTAGATTGCTATGCAGGTTCAGGCACAACATTGGTGACCGCAACAGCGTTAAATCGCCGTTGGATAGGCGTAGACAGCAGCAACGAAGCGATTAGGACAATCTTGCACCGCTTCGAGCTAGGTTCTGAAAGAATGGGGGATTTTATTAACACTGACAAACAAGCATCTTTATCTACACACATTCCCATTATCGACTTTACGCTTTATGAGCCAGAACCTCATCTTCAGGCCAACCATACTACCAATACAAACAAATCCAATGGTTATGAAGCCTATCAATTGAGTTTATTAGATCTTTAGCACACCAAAAGCGCCAACAAACCCTCAATAAACGCCAACTTTTCGCCCACATCGGCAAACGGCTTGATAAAGCGCAATTTATCCGCGCCATCAAACTTATACACTTGGGCTTGGGTTTGAATGAGCTTAATCAACTGCTCGGCGTTAATATTAGGTTCTGCACCAAAAATAATGCGCCCACCCCCGGCATTAGCCTCAATTTTCTTAATGCCCATCTGCTGCGCTTGTTGCTTGAGTTCGGTCACGCTAAACAAGGTCTTTACGGGTTCGGGCAACAAGCCAAAACGGTCGATCATTTCAACTTGCAGTTCGCGCAAATCTGCGGCGGTTTCGGTGCTGGATATGCGTTTGTACAACACTAACCGCGCATGGATGTCAGGCAGATAATCTTCGGGTATCAGCGCGGCGGCTTGTAAATCGACTTCCGCGCCTTGTTCCATCGGCGTATCCAATTCGGGCTGTTTGCCGGACTTTAACGCCGCCACTGCCCGCTCCAGCAATTCGGTGTATAAACCAAAACCAATTTCTTGGATTTGCCCGCTTTGGTCGTCGCCTAATAACTCACCCGCCCCGCGTATTTCCATATCATGCGAAGACAGCATAAAACCCGCCCCCAAATCGCCGGACGCTTCCACCGCCTGCAAGCGTTTAAAGGCATCTTTGCTCATTAAGGATTTGGGCGGCACGATGAAATACGCATAAGCGCGGTGATGCGAACGCCCTACCCTGCCGCGCAATTGGTGCAATTGCGCCAAGCCCAGTTTGTCGGCGCGGTCGATGATAATGGTGTTGGCGCTGGGTATGTCGATGCCGCTTTCTATAATTGTCGAACACAGCAACAAATTAAAACGTTGATGGTAAAAATCCAACATGATGCGCTCCAAGTCGCGTTCCGGCATTTGCCCGTGGGCAATGGCGATACGCGCTTCGGGGATTAACGCCTCCAAATCCCGCGCCATTTTGTCCATGCTTTTCACTTCGTTGTGCAAAAAGAACACTTGCCCGCCGCGTTTGATTTCGCGTAAACAGGCTTCTTTAACCTGCGCGTCCACCCATTCGGTAATGAAGGTTTTAATGGCGTGGCGGTTGGGCGGCGGGCTGGCGATGATGGAAATGTCGCGTAAGCCCGACATCGCCATATTTAAGGTGCGCGGTATTGGGGTAGCGGTCAGGGTTAAGAAATCCAACTCACTGCGCAATTTTTTGAAATGCTCTTTTTGGCGCACGCCAAAACGGTGTTCTTCGTCGATGACTAGCAAGCCTAAGTCTTTGAATTTGAGTTCTTTAGACAGTAAAGTGTGTGTGCCGATGACTATATCGACTTTGCCGTCGGCAATTTCGTCGGTGATTTGTTTTTGCTGTTTGGCTCCGACAAAGCGCGACATTACTTCTACACGCACCGGCCAATCGGCAAATCGGTCGCGGAAATTTTGGTAATGCTGTTGCGCCAACAAAGTAGTCGGCACTAACACCGCGACTTGTTTGCCGCCTTGTACGGCAATAAACGCGGCACGCATCGACACTTCGGTTTTGCCAAAGCCGACATCGCCACAGATCACGCGATCCATCGGTTGCGGACTCGCCATATCCGCCAAAATCGCTTCGATGGCGGTTTGTTGGTCGGGGGTTTCTTCAAATGGAAAGGCATCGGCAAAGGCTTGGTAATCGCTGTCGGCAACCACAAACGCATGGCCTTGTTTGACCGCGCGTTTGGCATGAATTTCCAGCAATTCCGCCGCCACGTCGCGGATTCGGGCAATGGCTTTTTTCTTCAGCTTGCCCCATTGGTCGCCGCCCAATTTGTGCAAAGGTGCGGTTTCAGGGCTCATGCCGGTATAACGGCCTATCACATGCAAAGTTAAAACCGGGACATAGAGCTTGTCGTTATTGGCGTATTCCAAGGTTAAAAACTCGGCGATGATGCCGCCCACTTGCAAAGTCTGCAAGCCCATGTAACGCCCTACCCCGTGTTCCTGATGCACAACAGGCGCACCGATTGTCAACTCGTCTAAGTTGTTGACGATGTTTTCCAGTTCTTTTGCGCCCGAACGCCGC
>JABFST010000166.1 GCA_013140465.1 Methylococcaceae bacterium | reverse complement strand
TAGCCCACATGGCCCTAGGTTTATGCAATGCGGGCTTTCTAAAGCAGGTACACGGTTTTTTTGCGCCGCGCACGGCTGCGGTTGTCGGGCCACGCTTGCGCGGCCCTGCGTCTGTGCCGACACCGGATAGGCGTTTGCCGCCATAAAACCCAAGCCCCTCCAAGTCTCGGGCTTGTATAAACCCGCCGGTATCAAGCCGATTTATCGAATTAAAGCAATTTTGCAGATGTGCGGGCTCTTGTTTTGCTTTCCTGACCCAGTTGCCAGTCATGCTTAAACAACTTTACGTTGCGATGCTCTGTTGCCGCTTATGTCTTGCTCGGCCTTACGGCTACGTTACAGAACCCACCCAAAACAAAGCAATCGGTTAATTTAATCTGAGTTTTTTTAAATTAAAGCAGGTGCAGTGCTTAGGCAAGCCGATAGCTCGGGGTGTATACGCTATTCAGAATGGGTGTCCAATCAATGCAGCTTTGTTGGTAGTCAGGGGGAAGGAGAAGAGGAAATTCAGAGGTAATGTTTGCTTGCGCATGCCAACATCAATAACAGCGTAATGGCTCTAAAGCAACCAATCTTGCGATGGCTTAAAAAACCCTAGCAAGGCTGGCTGCCTATGCTAGGGTGGGCTTCTTTTAACCTACAAGGCGACGTCTCATAGGTTTACCAACTAACATGGCAGTTAAGCCTACGATTAATAACATCAGGCTTTCTGGTTCAGGCGCGACTTTTAAATCAAAACCATAGTTAATGGTGCTGACGGTTTCTTGCACCCAAAAAGTATAGGTGCCTGCACCTAGGGGTGGGGTAAAGCCTTGGGCGGCGACAAACAGCAGATTCGATTGCCCCAAATTGTCGAGTATATCTTGTCCTATATCAGCAGGGCCAAATAAATGGTAGCCCAATAAACTGGCGGCCAAGGGTATTTGCGCTGTGCTTGGGTTAGTGCCTGTTGATCCTGCTTGCACGCTGAAAAATGAAACAAGTGCGCCTGTATTGTCACCTGTGGTATTGGGCAACACGTCAATGCCGACTAGCCGGTGTCCAACTGGGATAGTGATGGTGAAGTAATCGCGATCAATTACGCTAGCAACCCTTCCGGTCGTGCCATAAATCTGGTTGGAGCCTTCTTGGATAAAAACAGATGTAGGGCTGGAAAAATTAGTGGAGAGGTCTCCATTAATGGCTTCATCATAGACTACGCCAGCATAAGCAGGTGAAAAAAGGGCAGATAATGACAGTGCGGCAGTCGCAAAGAGGGTACGGCGAGATACATAAAACCTGCTGTTTTGCCGCTCAGGCTGTGTGCCGCAGATTCTTTGGGTCAGAGACTATGCAAGGAAAGCACTATATATTTAAGGGTTAGTTTTGGCTAACGTAAAAGATAATGGCGCAAAAAGAATCAGCAACGGCGTTATTTTATGGGTTAAGCGATAAAGGTCAAGAACTAAATACAAATGATTAGTATTTGGTGCTGGGCTTAGGTGACGACTATTTAGATAAGAAAGTGGGATTACATGAAACATATAAATCAATGTGTTAAGCCAGTTTAATCGTAACTTCTTATTAGTTGTAGGTAATAGCGGCAGACCTGCGAGGTTTTATAAACCTCGCAGGACTTTATCCTGCAACTAATAAGACGTTACGACTAATCCTCTCCGTAAGGAAAAAGCCCGCACACTTAACTGCGTATAGATTTAGTTAGTCAATAACATCAACATGCAGCTGATAAGCAGGGTTAGTTTTATCTTTAAACCAAGCAATTCCTTGTTCGGCTAAGTCTATTTCTAACACATAAGCGCCTACAGTGCTGGGCACAACAACGGGTAATGTCAACGTGAGTGTTTGTCCGGGCAACACGCTTTGGGTGATAGGCGCATAACCATCCAACCATTGATGCGGCTGTCCGTTAGTGTCTAACCAATGGTTGGCAATAATGAGGCCGCTTTGCCCTAAGCTAGGCCAAACAACCGGACTGGTGTTGGTGACTTGCACAGTCACTAAGAGGCTGGCACCTAATTGCCATTCACTGACGGGTTGGGCTGTGATCTGGGCGGCAAAAGCCGCTTCAGGCAAGGCAAGACCTGCATAAGAGCTTAGGCTTTCTTGCAAACGCAAGGCCAATTTATTGGCAAAATCTTGGATATTGGGTTCTTTAAAAAATTGCCCATGACTACCCTTTACAAAATCGATGCTATAGCCCAAGGGGTAAAGTTTTTTCCATGCACTGTCAGGGACAGGGTAATGGAGATAAGGGTTAATGCCTTTGCGGTTGTGCTGCCCATAAAAAATGGCAATCCTAAAGGGTAATGGGCAGGTATTGACGCGCGGGACAATATTTTCCAACAGGAACAAGTGTTGTATGCGCTCGCCCAAACCCGCCAGCATTAAGGCCAAGCGCGTAGCCACTACACCCGCTTGGCAGTTGCCACCTATTAAATAAGTGTCTTGTGGCACATTAGATAAAATTTCTTCCAAATAGCGGCTGGCGAGTCCGGTGATAGCCGCCGAATCTTTATAGTCCACAATCAGATGCCCAGAACGCATCCCATACACGGGCTGGTCTGCCCCTAAATAACGTGCCAGTTGTGCAAATTCAGGATAGCCTTGGCAACACCAAAATAAGGGTGGCTTGCTGCCTTGGGTATTAAGGCCAAATAACAGGCGCTTGGGCGATACCCACTCGGCTTGCCAAGCACTGGTGTAACCTAATAATTTATGCAGTTGCCCAGCGTTAAAGTGCCGCCCAAAAAAGCCGGGCGTAACGTTTGCCGTCTCAGTGTCCAAGGTTTCAGGATGGCCTAAAGTGACCGCTTCGTCTATCAGGGCTTGTAAGCCATTGACCGTCGGTTGCTGGTTAAAACGCATCATGTCTATACGGCATTGCCAGCGTTTTTCAATTTCTGTGAATAACTCCATTGATTTAAGCGAATCTGCGCCATGCGCAAATAAATCGTCATCCAAGTCAATGCCCGTATCATTTAAAATGGTTTGGCACAGCGTCAGCAGTGGGTGGGTGGTGTCCGATACCGCCGCCAAGGGCGCAGATGATGGGGCTTGCCAAACCGCAAGCGTTTCTAAGTCATTGGCTAACAAGCGATTTTTACACGCTTGGCGTTGCACTTTGCCGCTGGAGGTTTTGGGTAAGCTGGCGGTT
>JABFST010000013.1 GCA_013140465.1 Methylococcaceae bacterium | reverse complement strand
ATGAAATCCATGACAACCACAACAATAATCAATAGTGACGTACCACCAAAGTAAAAAGGTACAATACAATAAACAATCAGAAACTCAAGCAACAAACAAACCAAAGTGATATAAAAAACACCTATTAAAGTCAAGCGAGTCATGACCTTGTCAATATAAGATGCGGTTTGTATGCCCGGCCTGATGCCTGGTAAAAATGCACCTGATTTTTTTAAGTTTTCAGCAGTCTCTTTTGAATTAAACACCAATGCCGTATAAAAGAAACAGAAAAACACTATAGCTGTTGCATAAAACATGACATACACAGGCTGCCCTGGTGACAACATAGTGGCTATATCTTGCAACCACTCAAAACCTTGTGTATTTCCAAACCAACCTGCTATTGTAGCAGGAAACAATATTATACTTGAAGCAAAAATAGGTGGTATTACACCCGCCATATTTATCTTCAAAGGCAAGAAACTTGATTGACCACCGTATAATTTTCGACCTTGTTGCCGTTTTGGGTAATTTATTAAGATTCGGCGTTGACCTCTTTCTACAAATACCACTAAAGCGGTAACAGAAAGCGACAATAGAAACAACAAAAGGATAAACGCTCCATTCATTTCTCCTGTTCTAGCCAATTCTAAAGTCCCACCAATAGCTTTAGGCAAGCCTGAAACGATACCAGCGAAAATTATCATTGAAATTCCGTTTCCAATACCTCTTTCAGTCACTTGTTCACCAAGCCACATTAAAAACACTGTGCCAGTAACTAATGTGATAGCGGTTATAGCAATAAAACCAAAACCAGGGTTAAGAACGACAGATAAACCACCTGCAGTTTGATTTTGCAAGGCAATTGATATACCTATGGCTTGAAAGGTCGCAAGAAATACGGTTCCGTATCGGGTAAATTGGGATATTTTACGCCTTCCACTCTCACCCTCTTTTTTTAGTTGCTCCATTGATGGAATGACTACCGTCATCAACTGCATGATAATTGAGGCAGAAATGTAAGGCATGATGCCTAATGCGAATAAGCTCAAACGCATAAGTGCACCACCCGAGAACATGTTAAACATGTCCAAAATAGAGCCACTTTGTTGTTCAAACATTGCCGCTAGTGCTTTAGGATCAATCCCAGGTACAGGAATATGAGCACCTACCCTATAAACAAACAATGCGCCCAATACAAAAAGCAAACGAGCCTTGAGTTCGGAAAAACCACTAGATTTGTTTGTTGCCATTTGAGCTCTGGATGTATTCACTTAAGCCTCTACTTTGCCGCCAACCGCTTCAATAGACACTTTAGCTCCAGCTGTTACCTTAATTCCTTTTAGACTAACTGCCTTTAAAATCTCACCAGACTGTATCACTTTTGCTGTTTTAGTAAAAACAGGAACTATGTTTGCAGCGATCAGAACTTTTAAGTCAATAACATCAGCAGCCAAAGCGTTAAGCTCACTCAAGCGAACCTCGGCAGTATATTTGCTTAATAATGAGGTAAAGCCAATTTTAGGCAAACGACGTTGCAAAGGCATTTGTCCGCCTTCAAAACCAACTTTATGAAAACCACCGCTCCTGGCTTTTTGACCTTTATGGCCTCTACCACAGGTTTTTCCTAAAGTACAACCAATACCGCGACCAACGCGTTTAGCTTTTTTTCTTGATCCTTCACTAGCTTGGATAGTATTTAAATACATCACACTTCCTCGACTTTTAACATATATGATATTTTATTTATCATACCTCTGTTTTCAGGTGTATTTAAGACCTCAACTGTCTGATTGATTTTGCGTAAACCCAAACCTTTCAGACAAGCTTGATGTCGAGGCAAACGCCCAAACTTACTTTTTGTCATTGTTACACTTAATTTAGTATCGGCCATCACTACTATCCAATAATCTGCTCGACTGATAAACCGCGTTTAGCGGCAATCTGGTTGGCGTTATGCATGCCTGTCAATCCATTTATTGTTGCCCTAACAACATTAATCGGATTGCTCGTTCCAATACATTTTGCCAATACGTTATGTACGCCTACAACTTCAAATACTGCACGCATTGCACCCCCTGCAATAATACCAGTTCCTTCTGATGCTGGCTGCATGTAAACTTTTGCTGCTCCAGTTGTATTCATAATTGGATACTGCAAAGTGTCACCTTTTAAGGCAACTTTACGCATATTTTTTCTTGCTTGTTCTAAAGATTTTTGAATTGCAATCGGCACTTCACGCGCCTTGCTTACTCCGTAGCCTACACGTCCTTCACCATCACCAACAACGGTCAGTGCCGTGAAGCCGAAAACTCGACCACCTTTAACAACCTTTGCAACACGCCTTACATTTACTAATTTTTCTTGTAGCCCGTCAGTGCTACCTTGAGCAGGTGCTGTAGCCATTTTATACTCCTAAAATTTTAAGCCGACTTCACGTGCAGCATCTGCCAATGCTTTTACGCGACCATGATATTTAAATCCAGAGCGGTCAAATGCAACCTCAGTCACACCAGCAGCCAATGCTTTTTCAGCAATGAATTTACCCACTTGTGCTGCTGCTTTAATGTTACCTGTATATTCTAAGGTTGACTTAATCTCAGCCTGCGTAGTTGATGCACTTGCAAGTGTTGAAGCTCCGTCACTACTAATAATTTGCGCATAAATATGCAGCGATGTCTTATGAATAGAAAGCCGAACCGCATTTACATTTTTAATTTTTGAGCGTAATTTTAAAGCACGCTTCATTCGAGTTTGTTTCTTTTCCATTACGCTACCTTACTTTTTCTTGGCTTCTTTTCTGGCCACTTGCTCATCAGCGTATCTGACACCTTTTCCTTTATAAGGTTCAGGTGGACGATAAGCCCGTATTTTTGCAGAAACCTCACCTACCAGTTGCCTATCAGTGCCTTTAACAACAATTTCAGTTTGCGTAGGCGTTTCAACTGTAATTCCATCTGGAACCAAAAAATCAACTGGATGTGAGAAGCCTAATGAAAGACTTAAGATATTTTCTTTGGCTTGAGCCCTATAACCTACACCTATCAGTGTTAGCTTTTTTTCAAAACCGACAGAAACACCTTGAACCATATTATTAAGTACGGCACGGGCAGTACCCGCCTGAGCCGTTGCTTCTTTATTATCTTTGTCCCACTGAACTTGAATGATGTTATCAGCTATATCAACAGTAACGGCAACATTTAAGACGTGTGATAACTGACCTTTAGATCCCTTAATGGTCATATTGTTACCCTCTAACTTTACATCCACTCCGCTAGGGATTGTAACAGGGGCTTTAGCAATTCTTGACATAATACACCTACATTAACAAACAGTGCAAAGGACTTCACCGCCGTGACCTATTGCACGCGCAGCTCTATCAGTCATCACACCATTCGATGTTGATACAATAGCAATCCCTAAGCCGCCAAGCACTTTTGGCAATTCGTCTTTAGACTTATAAATACGTAAACCAGGTCTACTAACTCTTTTAATCGACTCAATTACAGGGACACCTTTATAATACTTCAGCTCAATAGTCATTTCTGTATGGCTGCCAGTTGTCTCTGTACTAAAATCGGTAATATAGCCTTCTTCTTTAAGCACCTTAGCAATAGATACTTTTAATTTTGATGAAGGTTGTTTGATACATTTTTTTCCAGCAGATTGACCATTTCTAATGCGGGTCAGCATATCTGCTACGGGGTCTGTCATACTCATTTTATTATCTCCAAACTTGATCTAACAGATATTACCAACTTGCCTTAACTACGCCAGGAACATCGCCCCGCATAGTAGCTTCCCTTAGTTTGTTACGACTAAGCCCGAATTTGCGGTAGTATCCATGAGGACGTCCAGTTAAATTGCAACGGTTACGAACCCTAGTTACGCTAGAGTCTCTTGGCAATTTTTGGAGTTGTAAATGAGCAACTTCTTTATCTTCATAAGTCGCATTAGGGTCTCTTATGATTTCTTTAAGAGACTTACGCTTTACATCATGTTTTTTTACTAATTTTTTGCGCTTTTCTTCGCGCGCAATCATTGATTTCTTCGCCATGTTAAAACTGCCCCTTAGCTCTTAAATGGAAAATTAAACAGCTTTAACAAAGCCAAACCTTCTTCGTTGGTTTGAGCCGTTGTTGTAATTGTAATATCCATACCACGCAAAGCATCAATCTTATCATAATCAATTTCTGGAAAAATGATCTGCTCCTTGACGCCCATAGAATAATTGCCACGTCCATCAAAGCTTTTTGAACTTAAGCCTCTGAAATCGCGTATTCTAGGTATAGATATACTAATTAAACGGTCTAAAAATTCATACATTCTGTCGCTTCGCAATGTAACTTTGCAACCAATCGGCATATCATCGCGAATTTTAAATCCAGCAATTGATTTTCTTGCCAAGGTTATAACTGGCTTTTGACCGGAAATTTTTTCCATGTCAGCAAGTGCAGATTGCAGAACCTTTTTGTCAGCCACAGCACCACCCACACCCATATTTAGTGTGATTTTGGTGATACGCGGAACTTGCATAATTGACTTATAAGCAAATTGCTCAACTAATGCAGGGAGTATTTTTTCTTTATATACGGTTTCTAATCTAGCCATGATTCATCTGCACCTTACACATCAACAACTTCATTTGTTGACTTAAAATATCTGACTTTTTTTCCGTCATCTAAGATTCTATAGCCAACTCTATCTGCTTTTTTAGTTTGTGGATTGTATAAACCAATATTTGAAATATTGATCGGCATATCCTTAACAATAATACCGCCGTTAATACCTGCATTAGGGTTTGGCTTTTGGTTCTTTTTTACTTGGTTAATACCTTCAACTAGAACCTTATTGTCTTTCAAAACTTGAGTTACCCGACCGCTCTTACCTTTGTCCTTACCAGTACGAACGATAACATCGTCACCTTTTCTAATTTTTGCCATTTCTAAACCCTACCTTATAAAACTTCAGGAGCTAGCGAGATAATTTTCATGAATTTGTCTCCTCTAAGCTCACGCGTGACAGGGCCAAAAATGCGCGTACCTAGCGGTTGTAAGTTGTTATTTAGAATAACCGCAGCATTGCCGTCAAACCGTATGACTGAACCATCAGCCCTACGGACACCCTTGCGGGTTCTGACAACTAGAGCATTGTAAACTTCACCTTTTTTAACGCGTCCACGGGGTATTGCATCTTTAATGCTGACCTTGATAATATCACCAATACCAGCATAACGACGGTGCGACCCCCCTAAAACTTTGATACACATGACCCTTTTTGCACCGCTATTATCGGCGACGTCAAGGTTAGTTTGCATCTGAATCATGATTTATTCCTACACTCTGTATATAAATTATTAATGCTATTTGTTAGCACTTTCTAAGACTTGAACCAATGTGAATGTTTTGTTCTTAGACAATGGCCGACATGATGTAATTGCGACCAGATCACCTTCTTGGCAAATATTTTGTTCATCATGCGCCATCATTTTTGTTGAACGCTTGATATACTTACCATAGATAGGGTGTTTTACAACCCGCTCTACTAAAACAGTGATTGTTTTATCCATTTTAGTGCTAACTACTTTACCTGTAATGGTACGCAGTTTTTTTTCAACTTCGCTCATATTAACCACCCGCCGTTTCTTTTAAAACTGTGTGGATACGAGCCACATCGCGTCTTACTTTTTTAACTTGATCTGGCTTTGCGAGCTGACCGGTGCCTTTTTGCATTCTTAGGTTAAACCGTTCCCGAGAAAGTTCGAGCAACAAACTTCCTAACTCATCTTTTGATTTTTGGCGTAATTCACTTGCTTTCATTACATTATTGTCCGAGCGGTAAATAGTGTTTTCAACGGTAGCTTAGCAGCGGCTAAAGTAAACGCTTCGCGTGCTAATTCCTCAGAAACGCCCTGTATTTCATACAGCATTGTTCCTGGCCTCACTTGAGCAACCCAATATTCTACACTACCTTTGCCTTTTCCCATACGAACTTCTAATGGTTTTTTAGTAATAGGTTTATCTGGGAACACTCTTATCCAAATCTTACCGCCACGTTTCACATGACGGGTGATAGTCCTACGAGCAGATTCAATCTGTCTTGCAGTTAGGCGACCGCGACTGACTGATTTCAGCCCATATTCACCAAAACTAACTGAAGAGCCGCGTACTGCAGTACCGTTATTTCTGCCTTTGTGTTGCTTACGGAATTTTGTTCTTTTAGGTTGAAGCATGATCGTGTTCCTTCAACTATTTTTTAGGTTCTGAGTTAATTGATGCGATATGTGCGTCCATATCGAACACTTCGCCCTTAAATATCCACACTTTAATGCCTATGATACCGTAGGTAGTGTGTGCTTCAGCTGTTGCATAATCAATGTCAGCCCTTAGCGTGTGCAATGGCACTCGACCTTCCCTATACCATTCACTACGAGCAATTTCTGCACCGTTCAAACGACCACCGACATTTATTTTGATGCCTTCCGCGCCCAATCTCATCGTATTTGTCACTGCGCGCTTCATTGCACGACGGTACATAATACGTTTTTCCAATTGTTGAGCGACACCTTCAGCCACCAATTGGGCATCAAGTTCGGGCTTTCTGATTTCTTCTACGTTTAACTGGACAGGCACACCGATCATTTTAGATATTTCTTGACGCAAAACATCAATGTCTTCGCCTTTCTTACCTATGACTATCCCTGGACGTGCCGTATGGATAGTAATGTGGGCATTGTTTGCCGGACGGTTAATTTGAATTCGGCTAACTGAAGCATGAGCTAATTTTTTCTTAATAAACTCTCTTACAGTAATGTCTTGATGCAGGAAAACTGAATAATCCTGGCTACTTGCATACCATCTTGAATTCCAATCCTTTACAATTCCAAGGCGTATACCTGTTGGATGTACTTTTTGACCCATTGTCTGCCCCTACTCGAATTCTGCGACTTTTATTGTAATATGGCAGGTTCTTTTAAGGATATGGTTTGCATTTCCTTTAGCTCTTGCCTTAAATCTTTTCATGGTCGCCCCTTCATTGACATAAACGGTAGACACTCTTAACTCATCAATATCTGCGCTTTCATTGTGTTCTGCGTTTGCGATAGCTGACTCAAGAATTTTCTTGATGATTGCCGCCGCTTTCTTGGAACTGAACTTTAAGATATTTAATGCTTTTTCAACTGGCAAACCACGGATCTGATCTCCAACAAGGCGTGCTTTTTGGGCAGATAATGGAGCGTTGTTTAATCTTGCTGTAATTTCCATTATTCACCTACCTTGATTTCTTATCAGCCACATGGCCTTTATATGTTCGCGTGGGTGCAAACTCACCTAATTTGTGACCTACCATATTCTCTGAAATGAGTACAGGGATATGCAGCCGTCCGTTATGGATTGCGATAGTTAAGCCCAGCATGTCTGGAATTATCATTGATCTTCTTGACCATGTTTTAATCGGTTTCCGATTATTGCTACTAACAGCATCTTCAACTTTTTTCAGAAGATGATGATCAATAAATGGACCTTTTTTAATTGAACGCGGCATGTGTGTTCTCTCTATTTCTGCTTACGACGTCTGATAATCATATTATCGGTGCGTTTGTTTTTTCTTGTTTTGTAGCCTTTAGTTGGCATACCCCAAGGGGACACAGGATGTCTACCACCTGATGTACGCCCTTCACCACCACCATGTGGGTGATCTACTGGATTCATTACCACACCGCGTACGGTTGGCCTGACGCCACGCCATCTGGTTGCACCCGCTTTACCTAAAGAGGCCAGATTGTGTTCGGAATTGGACACTTCGCCAATGACCGCTTTACAATCAGCCAACACTTTACGCATTTCACCTGAACGCATTCTGATAGTTGCATGAGCACCATCTCTTGCCACGAGCTGCACGGATGTTCCGGCACTTCTGGCGACTTGCGCACCTTTACCTGGCTTTAATTCCACGCAATGTACGGTTGTACCCATTGGTATATTTCGTAATGGCATGCAATTACCTGGTTTTACAGGCACTGTTTCCGACGAAACAATTTCTTGCCCAACGACCAAGCCTTTCGGTGCAATGATGTATCTGCGCTCACCGTCTTTAAATAAGACCAGTGCTATGTTAGCTGTCCTGTTAGGATCGTATTCCAAACGCTCAACAACAGCTGGAATATCAACTTTATTTCGCTTGAAATCAATAATACGGTAGTGTTGCTTATGACCACCACCGATATGACGTGTTGTTATACGCCCTTGATTATTACGACCGCCACTCTTGCTGTTCTTGCTCAGCAAAGGAGCATAAGGCTTGCCTTTATGTAACTCATCATTTTTGATGCGAACTACAAACCGTGATCCCGGTGACGTCGGTTTTGACTTTACAATCGCCATGCTTTCTACCGTTTCCTATTGATCTATCACTTTAATAAATTAAGCAGCAGAGAATTCTATGTCATGACCGGATTTAAGCTTTACATACGCTTTCTTCCAATCTGATCTTTGGCCTACTGAGCGACCAACTCTTTTCTGTTTGCCTTTAACATTCAAGACATTAACAGAGTCAACCTCTACACCAAACATTATTTCTACCGCATTCTTAACTTGTTTTTTGGTTGCATGTTTTTGCACCTTAAAAACAAATTGTTTGTTATTTTCAGCGGCATTGGTACTCTTTTCAGAAATAATTGGAGCTTCCAAAACCCCTGCCAAATGGTATTTGTTCAAACTCATGCCAAGCGCTCCTCTAATTGCTTTAGTGCACCTGGAGTAGCTATTACTTTATCGGCACCCACCAAAAGCACTGGATTCAAATTTGCAGCTTCAATCACTTCTATATAAGGGATGTTTCTTGAAGCCAAAGCCAAATTGGGCTCTACAGTTTCAACAACTATCAATATCCGCTTTGCATCTATGTTTTTTAACTTTTCATTCAATGCTTTAGTCTTAGCAGTAGTAGGAATAATGTCGCTACTTACCACTAAACGATCTTGTCTGAGCAATTCCGATAAAATTGACCGTATACCAACACGGAACATTTTTTTATTCAGCTTTTGCTCATAGTTGCGCGGCCTTGCAGCAAAAGTAACACCACCTGTACGCCAAACCGGACTTCTTGTCGTTCCAGAACGCGCACGTCCTGTCCCTTTTTGACGCCAAGGCTTAGTACCACCACCACTGACATCAGAGCGGGTCTTTTGCGCTTTTGTACCGGCACGAGCACCCGCTAAATAACGTGTGACCAATTGATGTACTAAAGTCTCATTGTAAGACTGTCCGAAAATGCTTTCAGCCACTTGCGCAGTTCCGGCTGAGTCTTGTTCATTTAACGCTGGTATTTGCAATCCCATGACTTAACCTTTATTCCGCAATTTAACTGCTGGAGTAATGACGACATCACCACCCTTAGCACCAGGCACTGCGCCTTTGACTAAAATTAAATTTCTTGCTGTATCAATGGCATGAATAGTCAGGTTTTGGATAGTCGTTTTTGTATTACCCAAATGCCCTTCCATTTTCTTACCCTTAAAAACTCGACCTGGAGTTTGGCACATACCGATAGAACCCAATACCCTGTGTGAGCGTGAGTTACCGTGCGTGGCATCCTGCATACTAAAATGGTGTCTTTTAATACCGCCAGCAAAGCCTTTACCAATGCTCCGGCCTTGGACATCGACCACTTGTCCTGCTTGAAAAATATCCAGAGATAATTCGGAACCGGCAGATAAATCATTGCCTTCGCCTTCTTCGAGCCTAAACTCCCAAAGCCCGCGTCCTGCTGTCACATTGGCCGCCGCATAATGACCTGCCATTGCTTTATTCACTCTTGAAGATTTTTTATCGCCAGCCGCTACTTGGATTGAACGATAACCATCTACCTCTATACTTTTAACCTGAGTAACTCTGTTTGAGTCAATCTGGAGTACAGTAACAGGTACTGATGAACCATCTTCACAAAAAACTCTGGTCATACCACATTTTCGACCTATAAGACCTATTGACATCTGCCAATTCCTCTACTCTTAATTCAATTTTATTTGGACATCAACACCAGCTGCAAGATCCAACTTCATCAATGCATCTACAGTTTTTTCAGTTGGCTCAACGATATCCAGCAATCTTTTATATGTTCTTAATTCGTATTGATCACGCGCATCTTTATTGACGTGCGGAGAAATCAAAATTGTAAAACGCTCTTTTTTAGTAGGCAGGGGAATAGGGCCTTTTACTTGCGCCCCAGTTCTCCTCGCTGTTTCTACTATCTCACCAGCCGATTGATCTATCAATTTATGATCAAATGATTTCAAACGGATTCTGATAGTTTGGTTAGACATATTTTTTACTCAATAATTGATGCAACAACACCCGCACCGACGGTACGACCACCTTCACGGATTGCAAAACGTAAGCCGTCTTCCATCGCAATCGGCGAAATCAACTTGACCTTGACGGAAATGTTGTCGCCAGGCATGACCATTTCCACGCCTTCTGGCAAGGATACTGCACCGGTCACGTCCGTAGTACGGAAGTAGAACTGTGGGCGGTAGCCATCAAAGAATGGCGTGTGACGGCCACCTTCTTCTTTGGACAGGATGTATATTTCTGCGTTGAAGTGCGCATGTGGCTTGATGGTGTTTTTGTGCGCCAATACTTGTCCACGCTCTACGTCATCACGTTTTGTGCCACGCAACAACAAGCCTACGTTGTCGCCCGCTTCGCCTTGATCCAGCAATTTGCGGAACATTTCTACGCCAGTAACGGTGGTTGCTACGGTTGGGCGGATGCCGACGATTTCTACTTCTTGGCCGACTTTAATCACGCCACGTTCGATACGGCCTGTCACTACGGTGCCACGGCCTGAGATTGAGAACACGTCTTCGATGGGCATCAGGAAAGAGCCATCTACGGCGCGTTCTGGCAATGGGATGTAACTGTCCAATGCTTCAACCAGCTTTACGACGGAAGGCATACCGATTTCGCTTTCGTCGCCTTGCAAGGCCAACAAGGCCGAGCCTTTGATGATCGGTGTGTCGTCACCCGGAAATTCGTACATGTCGAGGAGTTCGCGCAATTCCATTTCAACGAGTTCGATCAGCTCTTCGTCGTCAACCATGTCGGCTTTGTTCAGGAACACAACGACATAAGGCACGCCAACCTGTCTTGACAACAGGATGTGTTCGCGCGTTTGTGGCATCGGGCCGTCAGCTGCTG